>SCUD01000171.1 GCA_004297335.1 Gammaproteobacteria bacterium | reverse complement strand
GTGGGCGGCATAGCCGATGCTGTCCCAGGTCCATTCACTGCGGTAGAGGTCTTCCCACTGGCGGTACGGGTAGTGCTGCAGCGGGTCGTGAATGGGTTGCAGCTTGGCGAGCGCCCAGGCCTGCCGGGAAAATACCAGGCCGGCGCCCGACAGTCCGACGCTCCTCAGGAATCCCCGGCGGCTGCAGGCCTGCATCGTCAGCCGGGGCCCGGATCCGGCCGCGGGCGCCACCGGTGGCGTGTGACGCTGATGAGGAGCCGTGTGGCGGTCAACAAATCAGCACCGGCCACCACCGCCAATATGGCCGGGGCCTGTTGGGATATGGCCAACAGGATGATCCCGGCGGCGCCGAATTTCACGAGTACCGTCGCATAGACCCAATCAACCGACGGCCTGCGCAACCGCATGACAGCCGAGGACACCGCGAATATCCCCATGACATTCGCCAGCATGTAGAGGAGGGCATTGGTTTCGGCAGCACCCGGCAGTCCCAGGTATTCATTCAACCAGACCAGAAGGTCGATGAGCCGGGCCGAGACGACCGGGATCGCGAAGGGACCGAGCAGCAGCAGGTCCCCCCAACCCGTCTGGCGAAGCAGGCGCAGAGGTTCCGGCATGGCGGCCTGCTGTCAGGCGGAAAAGGCTTCGGCGGCGACGGCCGTATTCATGAAGTCCCGGAACCGCTTCCACTTGCCACCCTGCACCGTGATGACGTGGGCAAAGTCCGAGCGAAAGTCCCTGCCGGTGGATCTCGCCGTCAGGTGGAGTTGCCCGGTCACCGTCACCATGTCCCCGTCATTCAGGAACTGCTCTGGTTCGAACTGATGGATATCGACCGAGGAAAGCACTGTTCGAAAAAACCTGCCCGCCTGCTCCCTGCCGCGATAGATGTTCGCGTAGGGGATGGTCGGCGGCCCGTAGAACTCGATGACGACATCATCAGCCAGCAATTCCAGGATGCCGGGGACGTCCCGGTTCCCGAAGCATACGAACACTGCCTTGGTCACTTCGACTGGATTGCCATCCATGGACTGCCCCTCCGGTCCCGCATTTCCACTGTCGCCGATTGACAGTGTCTTTAGGAAATATATGCCGGTGGGCATAATTTGTCAACGGCACGGCCCGGGACCGTGCCGATCGCCTGACTCCGCTGGTTGCCGGTCGCCAGCGAACCTCGGCCTGCCTATCTCATCTCTTCCATGACTTCGCTGACGCGCCGCAGGAACAGCAGGCCGGCGTCGATTTCCTGGTCTGTCAGCCTGTCGACGATCGCCATGATCAGTGACTGGGTTCGCTTGATCATGTCCCGGATGTGAGCCTGGCCGGCGTCGGTCAGATAGAGGCGCTTTTCACGACCCGACCGCGGATCCTCGGAGATCTCCAGGAAGGGCATGGACGGGCGGGCCATGCTGCGCAGCGCCTTGGATATGGCGGAACTCGTGACGTCAAACCAGCTGGTGATGCGCTGCTCGACATCCTTGCGGCGCATGCTCCGGCCCTGCTCGCCCTCCGAATGAATGATCCACAGGATAATGGCCTGCTGCTGCGTCAGCTGCGGACCACGCAGTACACGCTCGATCGCAAACCCAACCTTGTAATGAAATGGGTAATAGAGATCCAGGAACAGGGGCGGAGCCTCCTTCCTGAGGGTGGAGCGGTTCTTCCTGGTAGCCATGGTTGCCTCGGAGGTCCTGGTTGCTGGTTGAGCACCAGCATGTTAATCCATCGGACAATATTTCCATAAGACTATTGTTCCAGCGCGAGTCCGGCGGGCGGGGCACACGCTGGCTCGAACAGTCCGGGATCAATACTGTCGGCAGTTGATAGTAGCGAAAGAATAGTATTAAATGATCGTGGGCAGGCGCTGCCTGCCCGGGAATATCCAATAAGGGAGATTGACCATGACCCGTCGGGAGTCCAGGAAGCGGATCACTTCGACCAGTTGCAGGATGGCGGTGGCGTTGCTGGGCATCACCGGGATGCAGGAAGCCGTTGCCGACGTGCTGCAGGAGATTACCGTCACGGCGACCAGGCGGGCCGGGAATCTCCAGGATACGGGCGCGACCGTTTCGGCATTCACCGCCGAGGGCATGGCGATCCGGTCCATGGATTCGCTGGAGGACATGTCCAGCTTCTCCCCGGGCCTCCACATTGCCAGCTACCAGAGTGAAACCTCCATCATGGTCCGCGGCATCGGGACCCCGGCCATCATCGCCGGCAATGACAATTCGATCGGGACCTACATCGATGGCGTGTTCTATTCCCGCGCCTCGGCCATCGGCCCGGCATTCTTTGATGTGGACCGGATCGAGGTATTGCGCGGACCGCAGGGAACCTTGTATGGCCGCAACGCGACCGGCGGCGCCGTCAATGTGATCCTGAATGCCCCGACCGGCCAGCTGGAGCGGGAGCTCCGTGCCGTCTATGGCAACTACAATCGCGCGAAGCTGTTTGGCGCGGTCAGCGGGCCGCTGACCAGCAGGCTGCGTGGCCGACTTGCCGTGCAGTACGAAAGCAGGGATGGTTATACCGATCTGCATCGCCCGGCCGGGTCCGTGCTGCCGGACGAGGATGTGGAGGACAAGAAGGACATTTCGGTCCGGCTTACGCTCGAGGCGGACCTCGGCGACCAGGCCCTGCTGACGCTGTCCGGCGATTACTATCACGCCGATGACCAGGCCAATGTCTTCCACTATGCCTCCGCTGGCTATGCGGATGAGATACCCGGGTGGTACGGGACGCGCGAGGGGATGTCGACGGCGGCATACTTCGCCTTCAAGGGCACGGGGCGGGCCACCGGCGCCAGGTCGCGTGACATCTACTCGGACGTGGACTACCGGAATCGGGCCGAGATCTGGGGGCTGACTGGCAAGCTTGACTGGAACATCGGGGACCATGATCTGAAGATTATCGCCAACTACAAGAGCACCAATCCGTCCCTGCAGAATGAGTTCGACCTGTCCGATGCCTTCGTCAATGTCTATCAGCGGGAGGAGGACCACTGGCAACGGAGCACGGAGTTCCAGCTCAGCTCGCCCGATGATGGCCGGTTCAGCTGGATCCTGGGCGGCTATTGGTTCGAAGAACGGAATGAAATTACCAACAATATCTTTGGCGACTTCTGGGAGCCGATCCTGGTGCAGGGCCTGACCGACCTGCAGCTTGCGGGGATATTGCCACCATTCCCGGTAGTGATCCCGCAGACAACGCTGTGCTGCGACCTGCACCTGAGCGGAGAGCAGCAGACCGAGGCCTGGGCGATCTACCTGGATACAGCCTTTGAGGTTACCGATCGGCTGACCCTGAAAATCGGTGGCCGGTACAGCGAGGAGGAGCGCGACGGCCGGCAGGCGTTCGACCTGACCATCCTGTCGCCGACGGGTGGTGCCGATATCCGCTTTGCCCCTGAGGTCCTGTTCTTCCCCAACGCCGTGAGCGACTCGCGAGACGGCGTGATGCCGGACCCCTTTGGCTTTGTCGTGGCACCGGTCATTGGACCAGCATCCTTTGATTCGTTCACGCCGAAGGTCGGCCTGGACCTGCAGATGAGTGACAACGTCCTGCTCTATGCCACGATCCAGAAGGGCTTCAAGAGTGGCGGGTACAACATCGGCAGCAGCCAGCGCCTGCCATTCGAGCCCGAGTCGATCTGGGCCTATGAAGCCGGCCTGAAGTCTGATCTCGCCGCCGGACGCCTGCGGTTCAACCTGGCGGCCTTCCACTATGATTACAAGAACCTGCAGGCCCAGGACAGTGTCCAGAACCAGCCGATTATCCGCAATGTCGGCAAGGCCAAGGTGGACGGCGTGGAGATCGAGGCCCTGGCAGTCCTTTCGGGCAGCTTCCAGGTCGATGCGACCGCTACCTATCTGGACGCACGCTTCACGGAAGGTGAACTGACGGAGCCGCTGCGTCCTGCGCCGTTGACACAGGCTCCGGGGACGGTGCTGCGCGACCTGGACGGGCTGCGCCTGCCCCGGGCACCAGAGTGGAAGTTCAATGTCGGTGCGCAGGCGCAGTGGCCCGTGCGCGACCAGGGCGAAGTTGCCCTGCGCGTGGACTATGGCTGGCAGAGCAAGATCTACTACACCGTGTTCAATCTCGATGCCGCTTCCCAGGGCTCCTATGGACTCTTGAACGCGCGGCTGCAATACACGCCTGACCATGGCAACTGGACCATCGCGCTGTCCGGCAAGAACCTGGGAGACGAGGCGTACTTCGCCAACCAGATCCTGACGGGCTCGTTCTATGGTGCCGAGTTTGTCGGTTCGCTTGGAGCGCCCCGGACCTATGCTATTGAGTTGAGCATGCGATTCTGACGCCTGGGCAGTGCGTGACGTGATGCTCAACAGCGCCGGTCCCACGGGCGGGTCGATCCCCACGGTGCTTGCGGCCCAGAGGGCGGCAGGCGCGCGGACGACCTGCGTCAGTGCCGAGGTTCGCGAGGATCGGCTCGACCGGCTGATCGACGCTCTGCTGACGCATGAAAAGGGTATCTGCGCGGCGCTGATGGCGGACTTTGGCTACCGCTCCGAGTGTCAGAGCCGCTTTGCCGAGGTGGTCACCTCCATCAAGCCGCTGAGGATTGCCCGGAGAAGCCTCCGGCGATGGATGAGACCGGAGCGACGCAAGGTAGACTTTCCTTTCAATCTCGCCGGGGCAAAGGCGGAGATTCATTACCAGCCACTGGGCTGTGTTGGGCTGATCAGCCCATGGAACTTCCCGGTGAACCTCACGGTAGTGCCACTGGCGGGAATCCTTGCAGCCGGAAATCGCGCCATGATCAAGCCGTCCGAACTGACGCCCGCGACTGCCGAGCTGATGCACCGGATGTTTGCCTCGGCTTTCGATGCCGAGGAGGTGGCCGTGATCAATGGTGGCGCCGAGACTGGCAAGGCCTTCGCTGCCCTGCCGTTTGATCATCTTGTCTATACCGGCGGAGCGGGAGTAGCCAGGGAAATCATGCGGGCGGCCGCGGCCAACCTCGTGCCCCTGACGCTTGAACTGGGCGGCAAGTCCCCGGTCATCGTCAGCTACAGTGCGGAGTTGCGGGTGGCCGCACGACAGACCCTGTTTGGAAAGCTGTTCAATGCCGGCCAGATCTGCCTGGCCCCGGACTATCTGTTCATCGAGCGGCAGCAACTGGAGCCCTTCGTCGATGCACTGCGGCTGGCCTGCCGGGAGATGCTGCCGCCGGCAAGGGCGCACGTCGACTATGTTTCGGTGGTGAGTGCGCGGCACAAGGCGCGGCTGACGGCCATGGTGGACGAGGCGCGAGCGGCAGGAGCCGGCATCGTCGAGCTGGGGCCGATCGTGGAGCCGGCTGGAGACACGCGCAACCTGATGCCGATTACACTGATCATCGAGCCCGATGAACGATGTGCCGTCAGCAAGGAGGAGATCTTCGGGCCGTTGCTGGTCATCAGGACCTACCGGCACCTTGATGAAGTCATCGCACACATCAATGCGGGCCCCAGGCCCCTGGCCCTGTACTATTTCGGTAGTGACACGCGGGAGCAGCAGAGAATCCTGAGCGAAACCTGCTCAGGCGGCGTGACCATCAACGATGTGATCATGCACTATACCGCTGACGACCTGCCGTTTGGCGGAGTCGGGACCAGCGGCATGGGCGCCTATCATGGCGTGCACGGCTTCAGGCAGTTCTCGCACGCCCGCGCCGTCTACCGGCAGGCACCGGTTGACCTGGGTCGCCTGCTGCGTCCCCCGTACGGTACGGGTTTCAGGAAGCTGTCTGATCTGTTGATTCGCTTCAGCTGACTCCGACATACCTATGAGCATCTTCAGGGAGAGTCTGTTTCCTGGCAGGACCGTGGTCGTCGCGGGTGCCAGCGGCGGGATCAACCTTGAGCTGGCCAGGGCGTTTTCCCGCCATGGCAGCCGGGTGGCGGTCATCAGTCGAGATCGAACGCGCATCGAGACAGCAGCGCAGACCATATGGGCGGCGACGGGCAATCCCGTGCTGGGGCTCGCTGGCGATGTACGGGATTATCCGGGGATCGAGCGGCTCATGGACAGCATTCGAGCGGAGTTCGGCAGTTTCGACGTGGTGATTTCCGGGGCTGCGGGGAACTTTGTTGCCAGGGCGTCCGAGATGTCGGCCAACGGCTTCAAGTCAGTCGTCGACATCGACCTGATCGGCACCTTCAATGTCCTCCGTGCCGCGCATGCGCACCTGCGCAAGCCTGGTGCCGCGGTCATCAACATCTCCGCACCCCAGGCGAGCAGTCCCTACCCCGGGCAGGCGCATGTCTCTGCGGCCAAGGCGGGGATCAACCTGCTGACACAATCTCTGGCCGTGGAGTGGGGAGGCGACGGCATTCGGGTCAATGCGATTTCTCCCGGTCCTGTCAGCGGAACCGAGGGCATGGCAAGGCTGGCTCCGGACCAGGCAGCGGTCGAAAGATTGTGCGCGGCGATTCCTGCAGGACGATTTGGTGAAATGGATGAAATTGCCAGCCTGGCGCTGTTTCTGTGTTCCGAAGCGGCGGCGTATATTACCGGTGCCATCATCCCGTGTGATGGCGGTCTCGCACTGATGGGTGCAGGGGGCTGGAAATGAACTCGCGAGTGTACGAGGGCCTGAGCTGGCGGTGCGAAGGCGACGTGGCCGAGGTGCGGTTGAACCGGCCCGACATGCACAACGCCCTGTCGGCGTCTTTCTGGGAGGAATTTCCCAGGGTGTTACGGGAAGTCGAGGAGAACACCCGCATTCGGGCGCTCGTCCTTGGCGCCGAGGGCAGGAACTTCAGTGCCGGCATGGATCTGGCGTTCTTTGATCAGGTCCGGGCGCGGGAAAATGAGGATCCCGGCCGCTACCGCGAATGGATTCACCGGGAGATTCTGCGCCTGCAGCAGGTCATCAGCCTGCTGGAAGAGGTCCGCGTGCCGGTGATCGCTGTGATCCAGGGAGCCTGCGTCGGTGGTGGACTGGACCTGGTCTGCGCAGCGGACCTGCGCATCTGTACGACGGACGCCTATTTTTCCATCCACGAGATCAATGTCGGCATGACCGCTGATCTGGGAACCCTGCAACGGCTGCCCAGGCTGATGCCGGCGACGCTGGTGAACAAGCTGGCGTATACCGGCTGCAAGCTCGGTGCGGCGGAGGCAAGGGCCATTGGCTTCGTCTGCGATGTCTGCGTTGACAGCGATGCGGCAACGGTTCACGCCCATGAACTGGCCAGGCAGATCAGCGCCAAGTCGCCCCTGGCTGTGGCCGGAACCAAGGTGGCCCTGCGTCATGCCCGTGACCATTCGGTGCCGGAAGGCCTCAAGCAGGTCGCCCTGTGGAATGCAGGGATGTTCGTTTCCGAGGACCTGCAACTGGGGATTGCGGCGCAGCGCAACCGGACCTCGGCGGAGTACCGGGATGTCCTGGGAAAGTAGGACCTGATCCCGGCCCTCAGTCGACTGATTGCACCGGGTGCGAATACCTGTGTCGCAGGGCCAGCTTGCTGATCTTCCCGGTGGCCGTGAGCGGCATCTCATCGGTCACGGTGACCCATTCAGGGGCCTGCCACCGGGCGACACGTCGGGCAACAAACTCGCGAATATCCTCGGCTTCGGCCGCATGGCCCTGCTTCAGTTTTACGATCAGGATGGGTCGCTGATCCCACTTGGGATCGGGGATGGCAATCGCCGCGGCGAGCGCGACATCAGGATGATCCATCGCGTGGCCTTCCAGTTCGACCGAGGATATCCACTCGCCACCTGACTTGATCAGGTCCTTGGCACGGTCGGTGATCTGCAGGTAGCCGTTCGCGTCAATCGTGCCGATGTCCCCGGTATCCATGAAATTGTCCTCATCGAGAAGGTGATCACCGGTCTCCTTGTAGTAGCTCGCTGCGATCCAGGGTCCGCGCACCTGCAGGTGTCCCGCGCTGGCGCCATTCCAGGGAAGTTCCCGTTGTTCGTCGTCGACTATCCTGGCCGTTACGCCGTAGACAAAGCGACCCTGCTTGCAGCGTAGCGCGAGCTGTTCCTGTTCCGCCATGCTGCGCTCCTCAGGGCCCGGATGATTGATGGTTCCGACCGGACTCAGCTCCGTCATGCCCCAGGCATGGCACACGGTCACGCCATACTTGCGCTTGAAGATCTCAATCATCGACCTAGGCACCGCGGAACCAGCAACCATCACCCGATTCAGGCAGTCCACCCTCTGATTGCTGTCCTGCAGGTACTGCAGGAACATCTGCCAGACCGTGGGAACGGCTGCGGCGACATCCACTTCCTCGCCGGTGATCAGCTCATGCAGGCTCTTCCCGTCCATCGACGGACCCGGCAGCACCAGCTTCGAGCCGGCCATCGGAGCGGCATGAATGGTCCCCCAGGCGTTGGCATGGAACATCGGCACGACCGGCAACACCACCGACTGCATGCCGAGACCCATGACGTTCGGGGTGCATACGGACAGCGCGTGGACCACGGTGGAGCGATGCGAATACAGCACCCCTTTGGGCCTGCCGGTGGTGCCCGAGGTATAGCAAAGTGAGGAGGCCGTGTCCTCGGGCAGGGCGGGCCAGTGCAGTGAGGCCGGTGACTGCTCGAGCAGTTCCTCGTAGCAGTGGGCGCTGCGGAGCGAGGTGGCCGGCATGTGCTCCCGGTCCGTCATGATGATGACGTCGCGCAGGCCTGGCAGCTGGTCGGCAATGCTTTCCAGCAAGGGAACGAAGCTCAGGTCAGCGAGAATGGCGCGGTCCTCTGCGTGATTGATGATGTAGGCGAGTTGCCCGGCTGCGAGGCGTGGATTGATGGTATGGAGGACGTGGCCAAGGCCCGCTACCGCATACCAGGCCTCGACGTGGCGGAAGCCATTCCAGGCCAGGGTTCCGATGACATCGTCGCCGGCAATGCCCAGGCTCAGCAGCGCATTGGCCAGGCGCCGGCTGCGCGCGGCCAGTTCCCGGTAGCTGCAGCGGTGGATCGGACCCTCGACCATGCGGCTGACAATCCGTTGCCCGCCATGACAGCGCTCGGCATGTTCCAGGATGGAAGAAGTCGTCAGCGGCTGCGCCTGCATCAGTCCGCGCATGATCCCTCGAAACGGTCTGACTGTGAAGATGTCGCGAGAGTATAGTGAACTGAGTGAACAATTCAACCGGAACCGGTCGGGGGTGTGACCCGGCCCGGGCTGCACTGGAAGCCCGGCGACTGAGGCTATCGGCGCACGCAGCTCAGGTCCCGGGCAGCCGATAATCCCTGAACTGCTGGCGCAGCTCGACCTTGGAGATCTTGCCGGTCGCGGTCAGCGGGATCTTGTCGACGAACACGACGTCATCCGGCATCCACCATTTCACGATGCGGCCCTCGAGCCAGCCGAGCACGCCCTCGCGCGTCGGTGCAGTACCGGGCCGTGGCACGGCGATCAGGATCGGCCGTTCCTCCCACTTCGGATGCCGGACGCCGATCACCGCAGCCTGCAGCAGGTCCGGATGACCGGCAGCGATGTTCTCGAGATCGATCGAGCTGATCCACTCGCCGCCGGACTTGATGACGTCCTTGGCCCGGTCGGTGATCTGCAGCGTGCCGTCGGGGGCGATGTTGGCCACATCGCCGGTCGCGAACCAGCCGGACTCCGCGTGCGCCGCGCTCGGCTCGCCGGTGTTGTAGTAATCGCGGCAGACCCAGGGACCGCGCACCTCGAGCACGCCGGCGCTCGCGCCATCCCAGGGCAGCTCGCGACCGGCGTCGTCGATGATCCTCATCTCGACGCCGAAGACCGGCCGGCCCTGCTTGACGCGCAGTGCGTCCTGTTGCGCCGGCGCGAGCGCGTCGTACCCCGGTGGCTTCGAGTTGGCGGTGCCGAGCGGGGTCATCTCGGTCATGCCCCAGGCGTGCACCGTCCATACCCCATGGCGGTCACGGAACTCGTTCATGATCGCGAGTGGACAGGCTGACCCGCCGACCAGCACGCGTTCGAGTGACTCGAGCACGATGCCCTGCTCACGCGCGTGGTTCAGCAGCAGCTGCCAGACGGTGGGTACGCCAGCGGCGATGGTCACGCGTTCCTCCGCGATCAGCGCGGCCAGCGTCGCGCCGTCGCCCATCTTCGGGCCCGGGAACACGAGCTTGCCTCCGACCATCGGCACGCTGTACGGCAGGCCCCAGGCATTGGCGTGAAACATCGGCACCACGGCGAGAACGGAGTCGCTGCGGCTGAGGCCGAGGGTATCGACCAGCGCCGAACCGTAGGTGTGCAGCACCGTCGCCCGGTGGTTGTAGAGCACGCCCTTCGGATGGCCGGTGGTTCCCGAGGTGTAGCACAGGGAACTGGCCTCGCGCTCGTCGAGATCGGGCCACTCGTAACGGTCGGCATGGCCGGCGATGAACGCCTCGTAATCGGGTCCCAGTACGACCAGGCGCTCGAGCGCCGGCAGTCCCGGCCGCAGCTTCTCGACCAGCGGCAGCAGCGTTTGGTCCACGAACAGGATGCGCGCGCCGCCGTGGTTGAAGATGTAGGTGAGCTGCTCGGGAAACAGCCGCGGATTCAGCGTATGCAGCACCGCGCCCATGCAGGACACCGCGTAGTACAGTTCGAGGTGCCGGAAGTCGTTCCAGGCCATTGTCGCGACCCGGTCGCCGGGCCGGACCCCGGCCGCGGTGAGTGCGTTCGCGAGCTGGCGAGCGCGCCGGAAGATGTCGGCATAGGTGCAGCGATGGCGGTGGTGGTCGGCCGTCACCGAGACGATCTCGGTCGTGGCGTTGATGCGTTCAGCGTGCCGCAGGATCGAGGTGATCGTCAGCGGCGTATCCATCATCAGCCCGTGCATCGTGGTGCTACCTCATCGTCGGCATCGTGAAGCCCCCGCCGGTCGCGCCGGTGGGCCAGCGCGCGGTCACGGTCTTCAGGCGCGTGTAGAAGCGCACGCCGTCCGGGCCATGGACGTGCAGCGGGCCGAACAGCGAGCGCTTCCAGCCGCCAAAACTGTGGAAAGCCATCGGCACCGGGATCGGCACGTTCACGCCGACCATGCCGGCGGTGACCTGGCGGCAGAATTCACGGGCCGCGCCGCCGTCGCGCGTGAAGATCGCGGCGCCATTGCCGAATTCATGGCCAGCCACGAGCGCGAGTGCGGCTGCGAGATCCGGCACCCGCGCGATGAGCAGCACCGGGCCGAAGATCTCCTCGCGCCAGATGCGCATTGCCGGGGTCACATGGTCGAAGAGCGTCGGCCCGAGGAAGAAACCAGGGCCGGCGGGGTGCCGGCCGCGGCCATCGACGAGGAGTTCGGCACCCTCGGCGACTCCCGCCTCGACGTACGACAGCACTCGTTCCAGATGCTCGCGGGTGACCAGCGGGCCCATGTCGGCATCCGGATCCGAGCCCGGTGCGACCCGGATCGCGGCCAGCTCGGGCCGCAGCGCCGCGACCAGGCGGTCGCCGGCATCACCGACGGCGACGGCGACCGAGATCGCCATGCAGCGCTCGCCGGCCGAACCATAGGCGGCGCCGGTCAATGCATGCGCGGCCGCGGCGAGGTCCGCGTCCGGCATCACGATGAGGTGGTTCTTGGCGCCGCCGAGTGCCTGCACGCGCTTGCCATGCGCGGAAGCGGTGCGGTACACATGCTCGGCGACCGGGGTCGAACCGACGAAGCTGACGGCTTCCACGCGCGGATCGGTGAGCAGCGTGTCGACCGCCTCGCGATCACCATTGATCACGTTGAACACACCCGGCGGGAGGCCCGCCTCGGCCAGCAACTCGGCGAGCCGCAGCGGGCAGCCGGGATCCTTTTCCGAGGGCTTCAGCACGAAGCTGTTGCCACAGGCGATCGCGACCGGGAACATCCACAGCGGGACCATCGCCGGGAAATTGAATGGCGTGATGCCGGCGCAGACTCCCACCGGCTGGCGCAGCGACCAGCTGTCGATGTCACGGCCGACCGCATCGCTGTAATCGCCCTTGAGCAGCTGCGGGATGCCGCAGGCGAACTCCACGACCTCCAGGCCACGGATCACTTCGCCGCGCGCATCGTCCCGGACCTTGCCATGCTCGGCGGTGATGGCGGCGGCCAGTTCGTCCGCATGGCGTTCGAGCAGCTCCCGGAAGCGGAACAGCACGCGCGCCCGCTGCAGTGCCGGCGTCGCGGACCACGCCGGGAATGCGGCCGCGGCGGCGGCGATCGCCGTGCGGGTCTCATCCGCGGATGCGAAGGCCACGCGGGCGGTGATCTCGCCGGCAGCCGGGTCGTAGACCGGGCCGTCACGGCCGGAGGCACCGGCGACCGCGCGACCACCGATGAAATGCCCGAGGGACCGAACGGAGGTACTCAAGGCCCGGCCCTACAGCTTGCGGTCATCGAGGCCGAGTGAACGGCCGATGATCTCTTTCATGATCTCCGAGGTCCCGGCATAGATCCGCGAGATGCGCGCGTCGGCGTACATGCGCGAGATGCGGTATTCGTCCATGTAGCCGGCGCCGCCATGCAGCTGCAGGCACTGGTCGATCACGCGATTTTCGAGCTCGCTGGACAGCAGCTTGGCCTCGGCCGCGAGTTCGCCGGTCAGCCGGCCGGCATTGTGCTCGATCACGCAGTGGTCCACGAACACCTGCATCACGTCGAGCTCCGCGCGCATCTCGGCCATGCGGAAGCGCGAATTCTGGAAGGTACCGATCGGACGGCCGAAGGCGCGGCGTTCGCGGACGTAGTCGAGCGTGAGGTCGAACGCGACCTGGGCGTGGGAGATGTTCCAGCAGGCATTGATCAGCCGTTCCTCGGCCAGGAAGTTCGTCAGGTAGTGGAAGCCGAGCGCCGGGTCGCCGAGTACGTTCTCCTTCGGCACGCGCACATCGTCGAAGAAGAGTTCCGAGGTGTCCTGGGCCTTCAGGCCGAGTTTCTTCAGGTTGCGCCCGCGCCGGAAGCCGGCCATGCCGTCCTCGACGAGGAACAGTCCGAGGCCGTGGCGTGCTTCTGGCACGGTGCGCGCGGCGACCACGAACAGGTTGCCGATCTGGCCGTTGGAGATGTAGGTCTTGGACCCATTCAGCAGCCAGTGGTCGCCCTGGTCCACGGCGCGCGTGCGCATGCCGGCCAGGTCGCTGCCGGCCCCGGGCTCGGTCATCGCGATGCCGAGGATGCACTCGCCGCGGGCGCAGGCCGGCAGGAAGCGCTGTTTCTGCTCCTCGGTGCCGAGGTGGCCGATATAGGGCGCGACCAGGCGCGAGTGCAGCGACAGGTAGAAGCCAATGTCGCCGTGGCGCGTATCCTCCTCGATCAGGATCTGCTCGTAGCGGAAGTCGGGGACGCCGAGCCCGCCGTAGCGCTCCTCGGCCCACATCAGCAGGTAACCCTGCTCGCCGGCGCGGCGGAACCACTCGGGCTCGACGAAACCCTGCTCGCGCCAGCGCTCGACCTGCGGCGCGACCTCCTGCTGGAACCAGCGCCGCGCTGTTTCCCTGAACATGTCGTGCTCAGGTTCGAAAATGGTGCGGCGCATCGTGGTGCTCGTCAGGCGGCCTGGCTGCCGCGCGCTCCGGGATGAAAGCTCTCGCCGCGGGCGGCGCGCTGCCGCAGCCAGCGGGACGGACGGAATCGCGGGCCGTGCCGGCGCGCGAGCCGCTCGCAGTCGGCCACGAAGCGGCCGATGCCGAGCGTGTCGATGAAGGCGAGGGTGCCTCCCGTCCAGGCGGGAAAGCCGATACCCAGGATCGAACCCAGGTCGCCGTCCGCCGGATCGGTCAGCACGCCTTCCTCGACGCAGCGCGCGGTCTCCAGCGCCTGGATGTACAGCAGCCGCTCCCGCACCTCCAGGACGGTGGGTTGTACGCTGGCAACCGGCCAGTGCTCGGCGAGCCCCGGCCAGAGACGCTTCGGTCCCTCCGCCGGATACTCATAGAAGCCCGCGCCCTGGCGGCGCCCCGGTCGGTGCAGGTCGAGGACCATCCGGCGGGTCACCTCATAACTGACGGGCCGGCGGTAACGGGCGCCCAGGTCCGCCTCGGTCTGCTGCATGACCCGCCACGCGAGTTCCAGCGAGACCTCGTCGGCAACCGCCAGTGGCCCGACCGGCATGCCGGCAAGGCGCGCCGCGTTCTCGATCAACGCCGGCGCGACCCCTTCGGCGAGCAGCGCCTGGCCCTCGGTGACGAAAGTGCTGAACACGCGACTGGTGAAGAAGCCGCGGCTGTCATTGACGAGAATCGGCGTCTTGCGCAGCTGCGCGACGAAATCGCAGGCGCGGGCGATGGTCACCGCATCGGTACGCTTGCCGATGATGATCTCCACGAGCGGCATCTTCTCGACCGGCGAGAAGAAGTGCACGCCGATGAACCGCGCCGGCCGCTTCGAGGCCTTGGCGAGGCCGGTGATCGGCAGCGTCGAGGTGTTGCTCGCGAACACGGCGTCCTTGTCCAGCACCGCTTCGGCCTGTGCGGTGACGGCGGCCTTGATCGCGCGGTCCTCGAACACGGCTTCGACTACCAGCTCGCAGCCAGTGAGATCGGCGTAGTCGCTGGTGGGGCGGATGCGCGCCAGCACGGCGTCGGCCCGCGCCTGATCCAGCCGGCCACGCGCGACCTCCCGCGCGAGCAGTTCGCGCGTGTGCCCGCGGCCCCGCTCGGCGAGTTCCGCGGTGGAGTCGAGCAGCACGACATCGATGCCGGCCTGGGCGGCCACATTGGCGATGCCGGCGCCCATCATGCCGGCGCCGAGTACGCCGAGCTTCGTGACCCGGCTCTTCGGTACCTCGCGCGGACGGCGCGCGAGCCCGTCGGCGAGCCCCTTGTTGATGAACATCGTGCACATCAGGTTGTGCGCGACCGGGCCGGCGAGCAGGGTCCCGAAGTACTTCGACTCGACCGCGAGGCCGGCGTCGATCGGCAGCTGCGTGCCCTCGTACACGCAGGACAGGATTGCCACCGGCGCCGGATAGTTCCCCATCGTCTCGCGCGCGACCATTGCGTTCGCGCCCATGAAGGTCTGCGCGATTACCGGGTTCATCAGTCCGGCGCCGCCGGGTACCCGGAAACCCTTGCGGTCCCAGGGCTGCGACGGCTCGGGCGAACCGGCCAGCCAGCGGCGGGCCCGTTCGAGCAGCTCCGCGCGCGGCGCGAGCTCATGCACGATGCCGAGCTTCAGGGCCTCCGCCGGCCGCACGTGCCGGCCCTCGAGCATCAAGGGCAGCGCGTTGGCGATGCCGATCAGGCGTGGCAGCCGCTGCGTGCCACCGGCGCCGGGCAGCAGGCCGACTTTCACCTCCGGCAGGCCGACAACGACCTTCGGCTCGTCGGCCAGTACGCGGTAATGGCAGGCGAGAGCGAGTTCGAAGCCGCCGCCAAGGGCCAGGCCGTTGATCGCCGCGACGACCGGTTTGCCGCAGGTCTCGAGCCGCCGGTACAGGCGGCTGAAATTGCGGCTGGTCCCGGCAGCCTGCACCGCGGTCACACCGCGATTCCAGGCCGTGGCGAAGTCCTTGAGATCCGCGCCGGCCATGAAGTCGGCCTTGGCCGAGGTGATGATCGCACCGCGGACGGCGGCGTCAGTCGCGATGCGCTCGACCGCGGCGACCAGGTCGGCGGTCATCTCCGGCGTGATCAGGTTGACCGGCCGGCCCGGGCAATCGATGGTCAGGATGGCGATGCCGTCGGCGCCGACTGCGAACTGGATGGTGCTGTTCATTCAGAGCCTCTCGATGACGGTGGCCGTACCCATGCCGGCGCCGATGCACAGCGTGACCAGTGCCGTGCCGAGTTCGCGCCGCTCGAGCTCGTCGAGCACGATGCCGAGGATCATGGCGCCGGTCGCGCCGAGCGGATGGCCCATCGCGATCGCCCCACCAGCGACGTTGACGCGGGCCGGGTCGAGCTCGAGCTCGCGCATGAAGCGCAGCACGACCGACGCGAAGGCCTCGTTGAGCTCCCACAAATCGATGTCGGCAGGTGTCATCCGCGCGCGCCGCAGCACCTTGCGGGCCGCTGCGGCCGGACCGGTCAGCATGATGGTCGGCTCGGAGCCGACCGACGCGAAGGCGCGGATCCGTGCCCGTGGCTTCAGGCCGAGTGCCCGGGCGACCTTGCGGCTACCCACCAGCACGGCGGCGGCACCATCGACGATGCCGCTGGAATTGCCCGCCGTGTGCACATGGCGGATTGCCTCGACCCCGGGATAGCGCTGCCAGGCCACCGCATCGAAGCCGTACTGCTGGCCGGGCGTCTCGAAGGCCGGCTTGAGTGCGGCGAGGTCGGCGGCGGTTGCCTGCGGGCGCAGGTATTCATCGCGGTCGAGCAGCACTTCGCCGAGCACGTCGCGGATCGGGGTCACCGAGCGGCTGAACCAGCCTTCGCGCCACGCGGTCGCGGCCCGCCGCTGGCTCTCCAGCGCGTAGGCGTCGAGCTGCTCGCGGCTGTAACCGTCGAGGGTCGCGATCAGGTCGGCGCTGATGCCCTGCGGCACGAAATGCAGCGGGAAGGCCACGGCCGGGTCGGACGGCCAGGCCCCGCCGTCCGAGCCCATCGGCACGCGCGACATGGACTCGACGCCGCCGCCGATCACGAGCTCGGACTGTCCGCACATGACCTGCGCGGCGGCGTTGTTGACGGCCTCGAGCCCCGATGCGCAGAAGCGATGGACCTGCTGGCCGGGCACCGATTCGGCGTAGCCGGCGCCGAGCGCCGCGACCCGGGCCACATTGGCGCCCTGCTCGCCGATCGGTGCGACACAGCCGAGTACGACGTCGTCCACGAGCGCGGTATCGAAGCCGCTGCGCTGCCGCAGCGCGCCGAGGACCTGGGAGGCGAGCGCCACCGGGGTCACGGTATGCAGCGAACCGTCGGGCCGCCCGCGGCCACGCGGGCTGCGCAGATGATCGTAGATGAATGCTTCTGCCATCGGGGATTCCTTGGCGGGACGGCGCCAGGGGCAGCGCCGTGCTGGTGACTGCAGGCATTCTAACGGCTGGCGCCGCCGCGATAAACAGCGGCGCGGCATCCGTGCGGATCATCCGGTAAGCTCTGCAGCCCATGCAGCAGAGCCACCGGGAACAGCGCCAGACGGAGCTGGAGAGCCGCCAGCCGTTTACACGGCTGCCGCTGTGGCTGCGGGCGCTGTCGGCGCTGCCACTGCCGGTCTGGTACGCGTTCGCGCACTTCCTCGCCTGGCTCGGCGAGTACGTGACGCATTACCGCCGCGCGGTCGTCGACGCGCAGCTGCTGCTCTGCTTCCCGGGCCTCGGCAAGGCCGAGCGCGCGCGGATCCGGCGGGAGTTCTACCGCAACTTCGCCGAGGTCATGGTCGAGATCATCAAGGCCCTGACCATCAGCGAGGCGGAGATCCGCCGCCGGGTGACGCTGCACAACGTCGCTGCGGTCCGGGCCGAGCTCGATGCGGGCCATTCCGTGATCACGCTGACCTCCCACAACGGCAACTGGGAATGGACGCTGCTGGCGATGTCGCTGGGCATGGGTTATCCGATCCACGCCGCCTACAAGCCCATCCATGGCCGCTTCGGTGACCGCCTGATGCTGACGCTGCGCGGCCGCTTCGGCGCCCGGATGATCCCGGCCAAGCGGCTGCTGATGCGGGTGCTGCGCCGCCGCCGTGAGCCGCAGATCGTCGCGATGGTCGCGGACCAGGACCCGGTGTCGTCCACGGTGCGGCACTTCACGCAGTTCTTCGGCCAGGACACTGCGTTCTTCATCGGCCCGGAGGCCATCGCGCGGACCGGCAACATGGCGGTGTTCTACCTGGCGGTGCGGCGCACGGCGCGCGGCCACTACGAGGTGAGCTTCGAGCCGCTGGCCGCGCGTGGCGAGGAACTGCCGCCGGGCGGGCTGATCGACCGCTATGCCAGGCGCATCGAGGACTTCACCCGCGAGCGTCCGGCTGACTGGCTGTGGAGCTATCGTCGCTGGAAGGTGCGTCGCCCCGGGGACGCCGGGGCCGGCCCGGCGGATGCGGCGCCGCCCGCCTCAGGCTGAGGTCGCCGGTGCCTCAAGCCGGGTCGCGAGGAAGCGCGCGAGCTGCTGCACGGTCGGGTACTCGAACAGTTCGGTCAGCTCGACCACGCCCGGAAACTCCTGGTCGATGCGCTCGTGGATCTGGATCAGCGCCAGCGAGCTCGCGCCGATGTCGAACAGGTTGTCGTCGGCCTCGACGCGCCGATCGGGCAGCACGGACTCGACGATGGCCAGCAGCCGCAGCTCCAGGCCGCTGGCACTGACGCCGCCGGCCGGGTGCGCCGCCGCGCGCAGGCGCGTGAGCTCGGTGGTCTCGGCCGCGAATTCGCCGGCCAGCCAGGCCTGCTCGAGCGCGACGCGCTGGATCTTGCCGCTGGTGGTTTTCGGCATCCGGCGGATCGGCACGACCTCGGCGACCTCGAGGCCCGCATGTTCGTTGACCAGATGCGCGACCTCACGGGCGACCGGCAGGAAATCCGCGAGCGGTCCGCGGTGCAGCACGAACAGCACGAGCCGCTCGGTATCCGCTCCCGGCGGCTGGCAGCCCGCGGCGGCCACCTTGCCGAGTTCGAGTCCAGCCGCGCGCTGCGCGATGGCCTCGAGATCGTGCGGATAGTAGTTCTGGCCGTTGACGAAGATGATTTCCTTCGCGCGGCCGGTGATCGCGAGCTCACCGTCCCACTCGAGCCCGAGGTCGCCGGTCCGGAGCCAGCCGTCGCTGGTAAATGCCGCGGCGTTCGCCGCCGGTGCCCGGAAGTAGCCGCCGGTGACGTTGGCGCCGCGGATCTGCACGTGCCCGACCATACGCGGTGGCACCGGCTGGTCGGCATCATCCACGAGGCGCAGCCCGGCGTAGGGAATCGTACGACCGAGCAGCATCAGTTCGAGCGCGCTGGCATCGCCCGGTGCAACCTCGCGCGCCACCTGGCCCAGGGCCAGCGCGTGCCGGTCCACGCGGATCGCGCGGTACCGCTGGCCGACGGCTGGCGTCGTCATCACCAGCGAAGCCTCGGCGAGGCCGTACACCGGGCGCATGGCCGTGCGCGCGAGCCCGAATGGGGCCATCCGTTCCATGAACTCGTCGCACAGGCTGAGGCTGATCGGCTCCGCACCGTTGAAGATCAGCCGCAGCGCCGACAGGTCGATGCCAGTGAGCTCGCGCTCGCCAAGCACCTTGAGGTAGTGGCGATAACCGAAGTTGGGCGAGGCGGTCAGGGTCGCGCGGTGGCGCGACAGGAAGGTTGTCCACAGCAGTGGGCGGCGGATGAACAGGTCGGTGGGCATCAGGTTGAGCTGGATGCCGTTCGCGAACATCATGATGAAGAAGCCGATCAGGCCGAGGTCATGGGTCAGTGGCATCCAGGACAGCGATACGTCCTGATCGGTGAAGCCGGCAACTTCGGTCGCACCGCGCGTGTTGGCCAGCAGGTTCGCGTGCGTCAGCACGACCCCCTTCGGCTCGCTGGTCGAGCCGGACGAGTACTGGATGAAGGCGATATCGCCAGGACGGACGTCGGCCGGATCGGCGGCGCGACCGATGTCCTCGATCTCATCGATCAGGAAGGCGCGGCGCTCGATCGCCTGGAAGGCTTCCTGCTCGCCGACCTCGGTCGCAAAGGCGCTGAGCTTCTGCAGTCCCTTGCGGTCCGTGTACAGCCAGGGCTCGCCGAGCTGGCACGCGATCCGCAGCAGCTTCCAGCGGTGCTCGTCACTGATGCCGACCGCCACCGGCACCGGCACGATGCCGCCGGCCAGCGCGGCCCAGAAGCCGTCGATGAAGGCCTCGTTGTTGCTGAGGAAGAGGATCAGGTGGTCGCCACGCGCGGCCCCGCGGCGCTGCAGGCGCCACAGGATGCCGAGCGCGCGCTCGCACAGTTCCGCATAAGTGACCCGTCGCTCGAGATCCTCGCCCTCCAGGTAGCCGATATGGCGCCGGGTCCGGCGGTGCGCGAGCAGCAGCTCGACGAGGGTCTGGACGTCCTTCATCGTAAACTCGGCGCATGGCGGAACTCAGGAGGCGCGGAATTCTACTACAGTGCGCCGCGATTCCGGCGCGGCCGCCGCCCGTGGTGGTGGCGCGCTGGCTCGCGCTGCTGCCAGCGCGCCAGGGCGCGGGTAGTTCGCCTGGATCGCCGGACCCCGCCGCGACGATCACGGGTCTCGCGCTGCTGGCGAGTTGCGCGCGTGCCTGGCCAGGTGCGCCGCCGCTCCTGCAGCTGGCGCGCGAGCCGGGTGGCCGGCCGCACTGGCCCGGCGGGCCGAGCTTCAGCATTGCGCACGCGGCGGGACACGCCGTCTGCGCGCTCGCCGCCCCGGACCTCGCCATCGGCGTGGACCTGGAGGCCGACGGCGCCACCGAGCTCGCACGACTGCGCCTGGTCACGACCGCCGCCGAGCGCCGCGCGGTCGCGGCCGGCCAGCTCGATGCCGTCGCCCTGTGGACCAGCAAGGAGGCAGTACTCAAGGCGGCCGGCGCTGATCTCAGGCAGGTCGCGCAGGTGGAGATCGACGGTTGCCTCGGGCATTATGCCGACCGCATCTGGTATCTGCAGCGAATGGAACCCGCGCCCGGCCTGCGGCTCGCGCTGGCAAGTTCGGTGCCCATGGCGCCGCTGCGGGTGACCTGGCCGGATGGTGCGTGTCTGCTGGACCAGAACCGCTGAGACCTTCCCGGAGCGCCGGATGCCTGTCGAGTCGCCACCGCCGCCCCGCAATACGCTCTATCGCCGGCGTACGCGCTCCAGCCGGCGCCTGACACCACAGCGCCTGTTCCTGTATCGACTGGGCGCCCGCGTGGCGGAGCTGGTGATCCGCGGCTGGTGGGCAATGACCCGCGTCACCCGTGTGCTCGGCGACGGCCGGCTCGAGGCAGCACTCGCAGAACACGGAGCCGTGATCCCGGTGTACTGGCATCGCCATCAGCTGCTGCCGGTGCAATATCTGCTGGCCCATCGCGACCGCGGCCTGCGGCTCGGATTCCTCGTCAGTCCGTCCGTCGATGGTGAAATGCCGGCGATGATCGTGCGTCGGGCCGGTGGCCACGCCATCCGCGGGTCCGCGAACCAGACCGGGGCGCAGGCCCTGCGCGATTTCTTCCTGGCGATCCAGCGCGAGGGCTTGTCCCCGGCGCTGACACCCGATGGTCCGCGCGGTCCGGTCGGGGAGTTCAAGCCCGGTGCGATCCTGCTGTCGCAGCTGTCCGGCAAGCCCATGATTCCCATGGCGTTCGCGGCGCGGCGTCCGTTCGTCTTCCCCACCTGGGACCGGTTCGTCCTGCCGCTGCCGTTTACCCGGGCCGTTCTGGCGGTCGGCGAGCCCCGGGTTGCGCCGAAGCGGCTGGATGCCGCCGCCCTCAGCCGATGGCAGCTCGACATGGCGGCAGAGCTGGGCGACCTCGAAGCGGCAGCCAGAAATGCTCTATCAATGAATACATGTGCTTAGCTTGCTTTCCTGAGAGTTTCTGACAGAATGTGATGTAACTGCCTATCGGAACGGAAACTCAGACCGGACTGTGGGAGACGCAACGCGAGTGCGGAAGGTGCAGAGCGACAAGCTTTCGGATTTCACCGCCTCGGACATCCTTTCCGCGAAGCTCTGGGAGCCGCGGGCAGAGCGCCCGCCACTCGGCATCGACATTGCCTGCACCAAGGTTGCCGTCGATTTCCAGAGCCTCACTGCCGGCACCGCCGATGCGGTGATCCGCCAGGATCTCGAGATCCTGCGCGAGGCAACCGCCACCGACGCCGTATTCCTCGCGCTGCTCGACGGTCGTGGCGAGTCGATCGATTCCATTGCCTCCGCCCGCGCACCGTTCGCGCTGTGTCGTCCTGAGGTGCTGCGCGGCGAGCGACTGGACGCGCTGCCGTGGATCCGCTCGCGGCTCGAGCACGTGCGCATTCTCGAGTTCCGCGACACGGTGGCGGTGCGTCCGGAGCAGGTCGCCGACGCCGCGCGCCTTGCCGGGATCGAGATCCGCTCGCTGCTGCTGATCGCCTTCGCCGTGCAGGGCACCGTGCGTGGTTTCCTCGCGTTTGCCTCAGCCGGACCCCGCGATGGCTGGGATGTGAACCTGCATCTGCTGCTGAAACTGGTTGGAACCAGCCTTGCGACCGGGCTCGAGCGCATGTCGCTGGCCGACCGGCTCGCCAGTCTGCAGGAGCGCCAGGACCTGGCGCTGCCCTGCGCGAATGACGGGCTCTGGGACTACGACGGGATCCAGAACCGCACCTGGTTCTCGCCGCGCTGGAAGGCCATGCTGGGTTTTGCGGCCGACGACATCGTCACCTCGCCCGACTGGCAGCGGCTGGTGCATCCCGACGATCTCGCGCGGGTCAGCGTAGCGATGCGCGAGCATATCGCCGGCCGGACCCCGGTCTTCGAAAGCGTGCACCGTCTGCGCCATGCCGACGGCGAATGGCGCTGGGTGATCGGTCGCGCCCGCGCGCGTGTTGATCCGGACGGGCGCCTGCGGCGCCTGCTCGGCGTCGAACTCGACATCACCGACCGCAAGCTGTACGAGGAAGCGCTGTTCCGCGAGAAGGAGAGCGCGCAGATCACGCTGCAGTCGATCGGCGATGGCGTGATCACCTGCGACGCCCACGGTCGGGTCGAATACCTGAATCCGGTCGCGGTGGAACTGACCGGCTGGCGCCTCGAAGACGGCCTCGGCCGCACGGTCGACGAGATCTTCCGTGCATTTCACGAGGAGACCTGCGAGCCGCTGGAGAATCCGCTCACGGTCGCAGTGCGCCGGGTCCGTCCGGTCAAGGCGACGCGGCCGATGCTGCTGATCCGCCGCGACGGCAATGAACTGTATGTCGAGAGCACGGCCTCGCCGATCCGCGATGGCGGCGGTGCCGTGACCGGCGGGGTCCTCGTGTTCCACGACGTCTCCGAGTCGCGCGAGCTGAACCGGCGGCTGTCCTACCACGCCAGCCACGACGTGCTGACCGGGCTGGTGAACCGCCGCGAATTCGAGACCCGGCTCGAGCGGGCACTGAAGAGCGCGAAGGCGCGCGAGACCTCCTACGCGCTGTGCTACATCGACCTCGACCAGTTCAAGATCGTCAACGACACCTGCGGCCACGCTGCCGGCGACGCACTGCTCGGACAGGTCGGCGCATTGCTGAAGTCGCGGGTGCGCTGGCGCGATACCCTCGCGCGCCTCGGCGGCGACGAGTTCGGGGTGCTGCTCGAGAGCTGTTCGCTCGAGGAGGCGCTGCGTACGGCTGAGTCGCTGTGCGAGGCGATCCGCAACTTCCGCTACACCTGGGAGGACCGCACCTTCCGGCTCAGCAGCTCGATCGGGGTGGTGCCGATCACCGCGGACAACGAGGACGTGGCGACGGTCCTGTCGGCGGCCGACTCGGCCTGCGGCGCGGCCAAGGAATCGGGGCGCAACCGCGTGCACTGCTTCGAGGAGAACGACCTCGACCTGATGCGGCGGCGGCGCGAGATGCAGTGGGCCGCGCGCATCAACAACGCGCTGGAGGAATCGCGCTTCGAGCTGTACCGCATGGCGATCCAGCCACTGCAGGTCGAGGATCCGCGCGAGCACTTCGAGCTGCTGCTGCGGATGCGCGACGAGACCGGCAAGATCGTCGCGCCCGACCAGTTCATCGTCGCGGCCGAGCGTTACGGGATCACGCCAGGCATCGATCGCTGGGTCATCGACAGCGCCTTCCGCTGGCTGGTCTCGGAGGCCGACCAGCGCGAGCGCCTGGGCCTGTGCTCGATCAACCTGTCGGGGCAAAGCCTCGGTGACGACAAGTTCCTGCCCTATGTGATCGAGCAGTTCCATCGCAGTGGGCTCGATGCGACCAAGATCTGCTTCGAGATCACGGAGACCGCGGCGATCGCCAACTTCTCGCAGGCCAGCCGCTTCATCCAGGCCCTGCGCGAGCTGGGCTGTCGTTTCGCGCTCGATGACTTCGGCACCGGCCTGTCGTCGTTCGGCTACCTGAAGCACTTCCCGGTCGACTACCTGAAGATCGACGGCAGTTTCGTCCGCGGGCTGCTGAACGATCCGATCGACCGCGAGATGGTGCGGTCGATCAACGAGATCGGCCACCTGACCGGCAAGCAGACCATCGCCGAATTCGCCGAGAATGCCGAGATCATCGAGGTGCTGCGCGGCCTCGGCGTCGACTACGCGCAGGGCTATGGCGTAGCGCAGCCGGAACGGCTGCAGCGCTCGGCCATCACCTAGCTGCGGCCACCGTACACCTGTCATCGCGGGGCGTGCCGGGGTGGCGGGAACATCACTCGCGCGCGCTCGCGACGTTCCCGCCACCCCGGCACGCCCGCATTGCCGCGGCCCAGCCACAACATCACTCGGCCCGAGCGAGGCAGCCGGGGGCCCGTGCGCGAGTGCGTAAGTTCGGGCGGCACGAGCGCGCGGGCCCCCGGCTGCCTCGCACGGGCCGCAGCACATGTTGCGGAGATTGCGAGCGGGCGCCCCGGCCCGCATAATCGACCGCGCCGCCAGGATGGCGGCCGGCGGCTCCGGCAGGCGGAGCCGCGAACCCTGGAGCAGGAACATGACGGACGAAGCGATGACCCGGCGGATCCGCGAGCAACTCGACGCGGCACCGGTGGTGCTGTTCATGAAGGGCACGCCCGATTTCCCGCAGTGCGGATTTTCAGCGCAGACCGCCGCGGCGCTGCGCGGCTGCAACGCCGATTTCCGGCACGTGAACATCTTCGAGGAGCCTGAGCTGCGCGAGGCGCTGAAGGTGTACTCCAACTGGCCGACCTACCCGCAGCTCTACATCAACGGCGAACTGGTCGGTGGCTGCGATATCGTCGTCGGGATGTACCGTTCCGGCGAGCTGCAGAAACTGCTGGCCGACGCGGGCGCGATCGCCGCCTAGGACGGTTCCGGTTCCTCGCGCTGCGGCTCCAGCAGCGGATTGCCCGGATCCTCATCCGGCACCCCCGACAGGCGGCTGGACGCCATGGCGTACAGTGGCCGGAACTGGTTGCAGACCGCGCAGAACAGGTCGGCGGTGCGCTCGGCGTCGTAGATCGCTGAATGGGCCTCGCGCGCGTCCCACGCGAGGCCGGCGGCCTGGATCGCGCGCGACAACACGGTCTGGCCAAAGGCGACGCCGGCCAGCGTCGCGGTATCGAAGCTCGAGAACGGATGGAACGGGTTGCGCCGGATGCCCGCGCGTGCGACCGCGGCATTGAGGAATGCCAGGTCGAAGGCCGCGTTGTGCCCGACCAGGATCGCCCGCGTGCAGTCCTGCTCCCGCACTGCCTGGCGTACCTCGCGGAAGAGATTGCCGAGCGCATCCGCTTCGTTCACGGCGATCCGCAGCGGATGCCATGGATCGATGCCGTTGACGGCCAGCGAGGCCTCGTCGAGGCGGGCGCCGGGAAACGGCCGCACGTGCTCGCGCAGCGTGCGCGCCCGTAGCAGCGTGCCGTTCACATCGAGGCGCAGCAGCACGATTGCGATCTCGAGCAGCGCATCGGTTCCCGCGTTGAACCCGCCGGTCTCGACGTCGACGACGACCGGCAGGAAGCCGCGGAAGCGGTCGCGCATCGCCGGCGCGCTCATGGCGTGGCCTCCGCTTCCAGCAGCCGCCAGGCCAGGCGCTCGCCGGCGCCGAGCGGCACGAGCTCGTCGTCGCCGCAGGGATAGCTGGCGGGCACCGGCCACGGGTCGCGGACCAGCGTGATCCGCGTCTGGTTGCGGGGCAGGCCGTAGAAATCCGCGCCGTGGAAGCTGGCGAAGGCCTCGAGCCGTCCGAGCCGGCCGGCCTGTGCGAAGACCTCGGCATACAGCTCGAGGCCCGCGTGCGCGGAGAACACGCCGGCGCAGCCGCAGGCGGACTCCTTGGCCCGGCGCGCGTGCGGGGCGCTGTCCGTGCCGAGAAAGAAGCGCGGCTCGCCGCCGGTCGCAGCCTCGGCCAGGGCCACCCGGTCGGGTTCGCGCTTCAGCAGCGGCAGGCAGTACAGGTGCGGGCGCAGGCCGCCGGCGAACATCGCCGCGCGGTTCAGCAGCAGGTGCTGCGGCGTCAGCGTCGCGGCGACCCGGTCGCCCTGCGCGCGGACGAAGCCGACGCCGGCGCGCGTGGTCACGTGCTCGAGCACGACCCGCAGCCGCGGGTGCCGCTGCAGCAGCGGCTCGAGCTCGCGTTCGAGGAACACGCTCTCGCGATCGTAGGGGTCGACGGCGGGATCGGTCGCCTCGCCATGCAGCTGCAGCACGACGCCCAGTTCCTCCATCCGCTCGAACACCGCGCGGCAGTGTGCCAGTGAGGTGACCCCGGCTTCCGCGTGGGTGGTCGCACCGGCGGGGTAGCACTTGACGCCGTGGACGAAGCCACTGGCCCGGACCCGGTCGATCTCGGCCGGTGCCGTGGCGTCGGTCAGGTACAGGGTCATCAGCGGCCTGAAGTTCGTTCCGGGCGGCAGTGCGGCCAGGATGCGCTGGCGATAAGCGGCGGCCAGCGCCACCGTCGTGACCGGCGGCCGGAGATTCGGCATCACCAGCGCGCGGGCGAAGCGGCGCGCGCTGAAACCGGCGACAGCGCCGAGCAGCGGACCATCGCGCAGGTGCAGGTGCCAGTCATCGGGGCGGGTGATTGTCAGTGTCTGCATCTCTGTTCCCGCCACCTGTCACCGACCTTGACCCCTGGGCATTGCAAACCGGATCATAACGGCCCGGCCGCCAGGCCGACCAGCGGAGTGTCATTGATGGCCGATGTTCCCGACGCCAGCGACGTCGATCCGCAGGAAACCGCCGAGTGGCTCGAGTCCATCGACTCGGTGCTGAAGGCCCACGGTCCCGAGCGCGCGCACTTCCTGCTCGACCGGCTGATCGACCACGCGCGCCGCTCGGGCGCATACCTGCCCTACCGGGCCAACACAGCCTACCTGAACACGATCCATGGCGAGCGCGAGCGTCCCTATCCGGGGGATCGCACGGTCGAGCGGCGGCTCGAGGCGCTGATCCGCTGGAACGCGGTAGCGATGGTCGTGCATGCGAACCGGATGAGCACCGAGTATGGCGGTCACATCGCGACCTATGCTTCCTGCGCGACCCTCTGCGAGGTTGGTTTCAACCACTTCTGGCGCGCGCCGTCGGCGACGCATCGCGGCGACCTGGTGTTCCTGCAGGGCCATGCCAGTCCCGGCATCTACGCCCGCGCCTACCTGGAGGGGCGGCTGACGGAAGAGCAGTTGCGGCATTTCCGCCAGGAGGTCGGCGGCAAGGGTCTGTCCTCGTACCCGCATCCGTGGCTGATGCCTGCATTCTGGCAGTTCCCGACCGTGTCGATGGGGCTCGGGCCACTGCAGGCGATCATGCAGGCGCGCTTCATCCGTTACCTGGAGCATCGCGGGCTGGTCGAGCCCTCGGACCAGAAGGTCTGGTGCTTCCTCGGCGACGGCGAGATGGACGAGCCGGAGTCGATGGGCGCGCTGACGATGCCGGTGCGTGAGAAGCTCGACAACCTGATCTTCGTGATCAACTGCAACCTGCAGCGCCTGGATGGCCCGGTGCGTGGCAATGGCAAGATCATCCAGGAGCTCGAGGCGGCGTTCCTCGGCGCCGGCTGGAACGTGATCAAGGTGCTCTGGGGCTACCGCTGGGATCCGCTGCTCGCGCGCGACGCGACCGGCCTGCTGCGCCGCCGCATGGAGGAGGCAGTCGATGGCGAGTACCAGAACTTCAAGGCCAAGGGCGGCGCCTACACCCGCGAGCATTTCTTCGGCCGCTATCCCGAACTGCGGGCCATGGTCGCCAACCTGTCGGACGACGAGATCTGGCTCCTGAACCGCGGCGGCCATGACCCGCAGAAGGTCTGGAATGCCTATGCGGCCGCGGTCGCGCACCAGGGCCGGCCGACGGTGATCCTGGCCAAGACCGTCAAGGGCTACGGCATGGGCAAGGCCGGCGAGGCGATGAACGTCACGCACCAGCAGAAGAAGCTGGACGATGAGGCATTGCGGGCCTTCCGCGATCGCTTCAACATCCCGGTGCCGGACGAGGACATCACCCGCCTGCCGTTCTTCCGTCCCGGCGAGACCAGCGTCGAGATGCAGTACCTGCGCGCGCGCCGCAAGGCGCTCGGCGGCTCGCTGCCGGTGCGCCGCAGCGCGGCGCCGGCGCTGGTGATACCGCCGCTCGAGACCTTCAAGGCGCTGCTGGACGGCAGCGAGGGCCGCGAGATCTCGACGACGATGGCGCTGGTGCGGATCCTGACCCAGCTGCTGCGCGATCGCAACATCGGCAGTCACGTCGTGCCGATCGTGCCCGACGAGGCGCGTACCTTCGGCATGGAGGGGCTGTTCCGGCAGGTCGGTATCTACTCCTCGATGGGCCAGCTGTACACGCCGCAGGACGCCGACCAGCTGATGTACTACCGCGAGGACCGCAAGGGCCAGATCCTCGAGGAAGGCATCAACGAGGCCGGTGCATTCTGCTCGTGGATGGCGGCCGGCAGCGCCTACGCGAACCACGGGATCCAGATGATCCCAATCTACATCTTCTACTCGATGTTCGGCTTCCAGCGCGTCGGCGACTTCGCCTGGGCGGCCGGCGACCTGCAGGTACGCGGCTTCCTGATCGGCGCGACCGCCGGGCGCACGACGCTCGCCGGCGAGGGCCTGCAGCACCAGGACGGCCACAGCCACCTGCTGGCGTCGGTGATCCCGAACTGCGTGGCCTACGATCCCTGCTTTGCCTACGAACTCGCGGTGATCATGCAGGACGGCCTGCGGCGCATGTATGCGGAGCAGGAGCGCGTCTTCTACTACGTGACCTGCATGAACGAGAACTACGCGCAGCCGGCGATGCCGAAGGGCGTGGAGCAGGGGATCCTGCGGGGCATGTACCTGCTGCACATCGGCGGGCGCGGCACCGTGCGGGCGACGCTGCTCGGCTCCGGCACGATCCTGCGCGAGGTGCTGGCCGCCGCCCTGCTGCTGGAGTCGCGCTTCGGCGTGCCCGCCGACGTCTTCAGCGTCACCAGCTTCTCGGAGCTGCGGCGCGAGGCGCTGGCGGTGGAACGCCGCGCGCTGCTCGATCCGGCTGCGCCGGTGGCGCCGCCGTGGGTGCGCCAGTGCCTCGGCGATCGAGGCGGGCCGTTCATCGCCGCCAGCGACTACATCAAGACGGTCGCCGACCAGATCCGCCAGTGGGTCCCCGGGCGCTATGTGACGCTCGGTACTGACGGTTTCGGGCGCAGTGATTCGCGTGCGGCGCTGCGTGGCTTCTTCGAAGTGGACCGGCACTGGATCGCGCTCGCCGCGCTCAAGGCACTCGCCGACGAGGGCCGGATCGACACGGCGACGGTGAGCCGGGCGATCGGCGAATTCGGCCTCGATCCGGCCAAGCCGGATCCGCTGGCCAGCTGAGCGGCGATGGGCGAACGTATCACGCTCACAGTGCCCGATATCGGCGACTTCAGCGACGTCGAGGTCGTCGAGGTGCTGGTCGCGCCCGGGGACCCGGTCACGGTCGAGGCGCCGCTGATCACGCTGGAGACCGACAAGGCGACGATGGACGTGCCGGCGACCGCGGCCGGCCGCGTGGTCGAGCTGCGGGTCGCGCGCGGCGCGCGGGTGTCCAGGGGCGATGCCATTCTCGTGCTCGAGACGACCGCTGCGATGGCCCCGGCCGACGTGCCGGCGGCCCCTGCCGCGGAGCCGCCCAGCGTGCCCGCGAAGCCGGCCGAGCCGCTCCCGGTGTCGGTCGCTGCCCACGCCGGTCCGGCCGTGCGGCGGCTCGCGCGCGAACTCGGTGTCGATCTCAGCCGCGTCAGCGGCAGCGGCGGCAAGGGCCGGATCACCGCCGAGGACGTCAAGGCCTGGGTCAAGCAGACGCTGGCAGCGCCGGCGCCGGTCGCGGCGCTGCCCCGTGTCCCGCAGGTCGACTTCGCCGCTTTCGGTCCGGTGGAAGTGCAGCCGCTCGCCCGGATCCGCCGGATTGCCGGCCCACGGCTGCAGGCCAGCTGGATCAACGTGCCGCACGTCACGCAGCACGAGGAGGCGGACATCACCGAGCTCGAGGCGCTGCGCGGCCGGCTCCGCGCTCAGGCCGAGGCCCTCGGCATCAAGCTCACGCCACTGGCCTTCGTCGCGCGCGCCTGTGCGCGCGTACTCGCCCGGTTCCCGAACTTCGTCGCTTCGCTGGATACCGCCGGCACCAGTCTCGTGCTGAAGAAGTACCTGCACCTCGGCTTTGCGGCGGATACACCGGGTGGTCTCGTCGTACCGGTGATCCGCGATGCCGACCGCAAGGACATCTATGAGCTCGCGCGGGAACTCGCGCGCCTCGCGGCGAAGGCCCGCGAGGGCAAGCTGGAGGCGGCCGAGATGCAGGGAGGCTGCTTCACGATCTCGAGCCTCGGCGGCATCGGTGGCACCTCCTTCACGCCGATCGTCAATGCGCCGGAGGTCGCGATCCTCGGAGTCTCGCGCGCGCAGATGCGTCCGGTCTGGCGGGATGGGCGATTCGAGCCGCGCCTGATGCTGCCGCTGTCCTTGTCCTACGATCACCGTGTCATCGACGGGGCCGAGGCCGTGCGCTTCATCGTCGCACTGGCCGGCGCGCTCGGCGAGCCGCATGGGCTGGTGGAGGCCGTACCGTGAGTACCCTGATCGAGCAGCGAGTGCCGGACCTCGGCGAGTTCAGCGACGTGGAGGTCGTCGAGGTGCTGGTCGCACCCGGCGACCACATCGAGCCGGAGACGCCGCTGATCACCCTCGAGACCGACAAGGCGACGCTGGACGTGCCGGCGACGGCTGCGGGCGTCGTGCAGGAGGTTTGCGTCGCGCGCGGTGATCGCGTCTCGAAAGGGTCGCTGGTCGCGATGATCGCCGGCACAGGTGGTGACACGGTGCGGGTGCCGGCGCTGACCGAGACCATGGTCATGCCCCGGCACGCCGAGACGGTCGTGATGCCGGAGCCCGGTGCCACGGTGGTGATCCCGGCGGCGGACCTGACGACGAAGTTGCTGGTGCTCGGTGCGGGGCCGGGCGGCTACACGGCGGCGTTCCGCGCCGCGGATCTCGGCCTCGAGGTCGTGCTCGTGGACCGGCACGCCGAGCTCGGCGGCGTTTGCCTGAACGTCGGCTGTATCCCGTCGAAGGCTCTGCTGCACGCGGCGCGCGTCATCACCGATGCCGCGGCGATGGCGGCGCATGGCATCCGCTTCGGTGCGCCGCAGGTCGACATCGATGCGCTGCGCAGCTGGAAGAATTCGGTCGTCGGTCGCCTGACGACCGGCCTCGCGGCGCTGGCGAAACAGCGCCGGGTCCGGGTCCTGGCCGGGGAGGGGCGGCTGGTAGCCCCGCATCGCCTCGAACTGCGGGATGCGAACGGCGGGACGCGCATCATCGGTTTCGAGCACTGCATCATTGCCGCCGGTTCGGAGCCGGTCCGGCTGCCGGGCCTGCCCGCGGATCCGCGGGTAATCGATTCGACCGGCGCGCTGGAACTCGCCGACATTCCGCCGCGGCTGCTGGTGATCGGCGGCGGCATCATCGGGCTGGAGATGGCCTGTGTCTACGACGCGCTGGGTTCGCGGGTCAGCGTCGTCGAGATGACGCCAGTACTGCTCCCCGGCTGCGACCGCGACCTGGTCCGCCCGCTGGAGAAGCGCCTGCGCGCGCGCTACGCCTCGATCCTGACCGGCACGAAGGTAGCCGGCATCGAGGCGCTGGATGCCGGTCTCCGGGTCGTTTTCGACGGCGATGGCGCGCCCGCGCCGCAGGACTTCGACCGCGTGCTGTGCGCCGTCGGACGCGTGCCGAACGGCCGCGCGGTCGGCGCGGAAGCGGCCGGCTTGCGCGTGGATGCGCGCGGCTTCATCCCGGTGGACCGCCAGCAGCGCACCAACCTCGCGCACATCCTGGCGATCGGCGATGTCACCGGCGGCCCGATGCTCGCTCACAAGGCCGCCCACGAGGGCAAGGTCGCGGCCGAGGTGATCGCCGGGCACAAGCGTGCCTTCGATGCACGGGTGATTCCGTCGGTTGCCTACACCGATCCGGAGATCGCCTGGGTGGGTGTGACCGAGACCGAGGCGCAGGCGGCAGGCCGCAAGCTCGGCAAGGGTGTTTTCCCGTGGGCCGCCAGCGGCCGCTCACTCGCGCTCGGGCGCGACGACGGGTTCACCCGGCTGCTGTTCGATCCCGATACCCGGCGCATCGTCGGTGGCGGCATCGTCGGCAGCAACGCTGGCGAGCTGATCGCCGAAGTGGCGCTCGCGATCGAGATGGGAGCGGAAGCCGCCGACATTGGCCTGACGATTCATCCGCACCCGACGCTGTCCGAGACCATCGCCTTCGCCGCCGAGGCCTTCGATGGCACCTTGACCGATCTCTACCTGCCGCGGCGGTGAGCGCTCCGGTCAGCGCGCCGGACCGGTCTTGTCCGGATAAAGGCAGAGATCCGCGATCAGGCAGGTCGCGCAGGCGGGCCGCCGCGCGGTGCAGACATGGCGCCCGTGCAGGATCAGCCAGTGGTGAGCGTCGCGGCGGAATTCGGCCGGGATGCCGGCCAGCAGGCCATCCTCGACTTCGCGCACGTTGCGCCCGGGCGCCAGGCCGGTCCGGTTGGCGACCCGGAACACGTGGGTGTCGACCGCGATCGTCGACTCGCCGAAGGCGACATTCAGCAGGATGTTGGCGGACTTGCGCCCGACTCCGGGCAGGGCCTCGAGTGCGGCGCGTTCGCGCGGCACCTCGCCCCCGTGGCGCTCGAGCAGCAACCGGCTCATGGCGACGACGTGCCGCGCCTTGGCGCGCCACAGGCCGATCGTGCGGATGTACTCCGCGAGCCCGGCCTCGCCCAGTTCGACCATGCGCGCCGGCGTGCCGGCAATGGGGAACAGCTTGCGCGTCGCGAGATTGACGCTGCGGTCGGTGGCCTGCGCCGACAGGATGACCGCGACCAGCAGCTGGTAGGGCGTGCGGTACTGCAATTCACCGCGCGGCGTCGGGTTGGCGGCGCGCAGCCGTTCGAACAACCGTCGCCGCTGTGCCGGCCCGAGCCTTGCGACCTTCGGGCGCTTCATGCGGGCAGTGCGCGCCTGGCGCCCAGCGCCTGCCGCCGTTCGTGACGGCTGCGGAAGCGCCTGGCGCGGGTCTGGATTGCCTCCCATGGCAGCGTCTGGTCGCCGGCGTCTGGCGCCGGCACCATCCGGATGCAGTCCACCGGGCAGGGCGGCAGGCACAGTTCACAGCCGCTGCAGTCCGCCGTGAGGACCACGTGCAGGTACCGGCGCGCGCCGAGGATGGCATCGGTGGGGCAGTCGTCGAGACACCGGGCGCAGCCGATGCAGGCCGTCTCGTCGATCAGCGCGACCAGCGGCGGACCGGCGCTGCCGCGGTCCGGGTCGAGCGGCAGCACGCTGCGTCCCAGCAAGGCGGCCAGCCGACTGATCAGGGCCTCGCCGCCGGGCGGACAGCGGTTCAGGGCCGTACTGCCGGCGGCCAGCGCCACGGCGTAGGGCCGGCAGCCGTCGAACCCGCAGCGGCGACATTGCGTCTGCGGCAGCAGCGCGTCGATGTCGTTCGCCTGATCCACGCCGATCCTGGTCAGCGGACCTGCATGCCCGGCGCGGCCCCGGCGTCCGGCGCGATCAGGAACAGGCCTTCACCATCACCGCTCGCGGCCAGGACCATCGCCTCGGAGACACCGAAGCGCAGCCGGCGCGGCGGCAGGTTGGTGACGACGACCACGTGCCGGCCGACCAGCGCCTCGGGCGCATAGGCCGCGCGGATACCGGCGAACACGTTGCGCCTCTCGCCACCAGCGATTTCGACGGTCAGCTGCAGGAGCCGGTCGGCGCCGGGTACCGCAGCAGCGGCCTCGATTCGGGCCACACGCAGGTCGAGTCGCTGGAACTCCTCCAGGCTGACCGGAGCCGGCGCCGGCGCGAGCGGGGTCGCGGTTGCGGCTGCTGGTTCCGGCGCAGCGACGAGCCCGGCAACCTGCGCGGCGTCGATGCGGGTTGCGAGCGGCTGGTAGGCATCGATGACGGTGCCGAGCAGCGGGGCCTCGAGTTCGCGCCACAGCGCGAGCGGCGCGCAGAGGAAGGCCTCGGCGCGCCCGGCGGTCACGGGCATCACCGGCTTCAGCCAGGCCATCAGCACGCGGAACAGGTTGAGCCCCTGGGTGCAGACCGCCTGCACCTCGGCGGCCCGCGCCGGATCCTTCGCTGCCAGCCAGGGCTTGTGCTGGTCGAGATAGAGGTTGGCCCGGTCGGCCAGCGCCATGATCTCGCGGATGGCGGTGGCGTATTCGCAGGACTCATAGGCGGCGCCGATGCGCTCGCCGGCGGTCACGAATTCGGCATACAACGCCGGGTCCGGCAGCGCCCCGGCCAGCCTGCCGCCGTGCCCGCGGTGGATGAAGCCCGCACAGCGGCTGGCGATGTTGACCAGTTTTCCCACCAGCTCGGCGTTGATCCGGGTCGCGAACTCCTCGAGGTTGAGATCGATGTCGTCCAGGCCGCCACCGAGCCTGGCCGCGAGGTAATAGCGGAAATACTCGGCGGGCAGCAGGTCCAGGAACCGGCGCGCGGTGACGAAGGTGCCGCGCGACTTCGACATCTTCTGGCCGTTGACCGTCAGGAAACCGTGCGCGTGGACCGCGGTCGGCGTCCGGAATCCGGCGCCCTGCAGCGTCGCTGGCCAGAACAGCGCGTGAAAATACAGGATGTCCTTGCCGATGAAGTGATGCAGTTCAGTGCTGCTGCCGGCGGCCCACCACTGGTCGAAGTCGATGCCGGTGCGCGCGCAGAAATTGGCGAAGCTGGCCATGTAGCCGATCGGGGCGTCCAGCCACACGTAGAAGTACTTGCCCGGCGCATCCGGGATCTCGAAGCCGAAATAGGGTGCATCGCGCGACACATCCCAGTCCCTGAGCCCCGCGGTGAACCACTCGTCGAGCTTGTTCGCAGCCGCCTGGTGCAGCGCACCGGAGTGCGTCCACTCGCGCAGCATCGCCTCGAAGTCGCCGAGGCGGAGGAACAGATGCTCGGACTCCCGCTCGACCGGCGGCGTGCCGGAGATTACCGAGACCGGGTTGATGAGGTCGGCGGGCGCATAGGTCGCGCCGCAGCTCTCGCAGCTGTCACCGTACTGGTCCGGTGCGCCGCAGCGCGGGCAGCCGCCGCGGACGTAGCGGTCCGGCAGGAACATCCCGGCCTGCTCGTCGTAGGCCTGCCGGACACTGCGCCGGACGATATGGCCCCCGGCCTGCAGCGCCCGGTAGATCCGCTCGGTGAACGTGCGGTTCTCATCCGAATGCGTCGTGTAGTAGTTGTCGAAGCCGATGCCGAAATCAGCGAAATCGCGGCGGCGCTCGCGCCCGACCGCCGTGATCAGCTGCTCCGGCGTGATGCCGTCGGCCTGGGCCTTGAGCATGATCGGCGTGCCGTGGGCGTCGTCCGCGCTGACATACAGGCACTCGTGGCCGGCGAGTTTCTGGAACCGCACCCAGATGTCGGTCTGGACGACCTCGGTCATGTGGCCGAGGTGGGTGGGGCCGTTGGCGTAGGGCAGCGCGCTGGTGACGAGAATGCGGCGGGGCATGGTCCGGATCCGGCAAATCGGCTGCGCAGTATGCCACGCGCCCGCCGGCCCCGGTTCAGTCGAGATTGCGGCCCTCCTCGAAACGGGCCTTGTTGATCGCCTTCTCGAACGCCGAGCGGCCGCTGATGACGCCCTGCTCGAGCAGCTGTGCGATCGCGCTGTCCATCGTGCGCATGCCGAGGGTCCCACCGGACTGCATCGCGTTCTCGAGCTGGTCGATCTTGCCCTGGCGGATCAGGTTGGCCACTGCCGGCGTATTCAGCAGCACCTCGAGTGCGGCGACCCGACCGGCAGCCCCCTTGCGCGGAACCAGCTGCTGCGAGATCACCCCGCGCAGCGAGGTCGACAGCATCGTGCGCACATGGCTCTGCTTGTCGGCCGGGAAGGCGTTGACGATGCGGTCCACGGTGGCCGCCGAGCCGTTGGTGTGCAGCGTCGCCATGACCAGGATGCCCATCTCGGCCGCGGTGATCGCGGTGCTGATGGTCTCGAGGTCGCGCAGCTCGCCGACCAGGATGACGTCCGGATCCTCGCGCAGCGCCGACAGCAGTGCGCTCGAGAAGGACTCGGCGTGCACGCCGACCTCGCGCTGGCTGACCAGGCAGTTCTTGCGCGGATGCACGAATTCGATCGGATCCTCGATCGTCAGGATGTGGCCGCGCAGCCGCGCGTTGAGGTCATCGATCATCGCGGCGAGCGTGGTCGACTTGCCGGAGCCGGTCTTGCCGGTCACCAGGATCAGTCCGTTCGAGACCTTGCACAGGTTGCGCACCGCGTCCGGCATCTTCAGCTGCTCGAGGGTCATGGCCCGCGACGGGATCGCGCGGAACACGGCGCCCATGCCGTTCAGCTGGCGCAGCACGTTGACGCGGAAGCGGGCCTGGTCGCCGAGGGCGTACGCGAAGTCGGTGCCGTCACGGGATTCGAAGCGGTCGAGCGCCTTGCGCGGCAGGATCTCATACAGCGCATCGTGGACGAAATCGGCGGCCAGCGGTTCGGCGCGCAGCGCCGACAGCAGGCCCCATTGGCGGATGCGCGGCGGGTCGCCGGCCATGAAATGCAGGTCCGAACCCTCGCGCCGGAGGACTTCCTCGAGATATTCGTCGATGCGCGCCATCGCTGCGGCTCAACCCTGCGCGTCGAAGCGCGGCAACAGGCTGCGATCGATGACGTGACGCACGAACAGCCGCTTGTCCGTCGCGTAGGCATAGGCATCGTCGGGATCGATCTCGCGCGCCCGGATGGCGGCCAGCAGCGCCTGGTCGAGAAGCTGCATGCCGGTGTCGCGACCGGTCTGCAGCTGGGCCGGAATCTGGTGCGTCTGGTCGGTCTGGATCAGCTTGGCGATCGCCCGGTTCATCACCATGATTTCGCAGACGGCCCGGCGACCGCGATTCTCGGGCCGGCGTACCAGGACCTGGGTGATCACGGCGATCAGGCTCTGGGCGAGAAAGCCCTTGGTCTGCTCGCGTTCATCGGCCGGCAGGGCGTCGATCATCCGGTCCATGGTCTTGACCGCACTGGTCGTGTGCAGCGTGCCAAGTACGAGGTGGCCAGTCTCGGCCGCAGTCATCGCCATCGAGATGGTCTCGGCGTCGCGCAGCTCGCCGACCAGGATGACGTCCGGATCCTCGCGCATTGCCGCCCGCACGCCCTCGGCAAAGGTGGGCAGGTGGGTGCCGAGTTCGCGCTGGATGACCTGGCTCTTCTTGCTGCGGTGCACGAACTCGATCGGGTCCTCGAGGCTGATGATGTTGAGGCTGCGGGTCCGGTTCAGCAGGTCGATCATCGCCGCGAGCGTCGTCGACTTGCCGGTGCCGGTCGAGCCGGTGACCAGGATCATGCCCTGGTGGTGGTCACACAGCGATTTCACCACCGCGGGCAGCTGCAGCGAGTCGAGCGACGGCACCTCGGCCGGGATCGCGCGGAACACCGCGCCGACGCCGGAGTCCTTGCGGAAGACGTTGACCCGGAAGCGGCCGCCGTCCTCGGAGACGTAGGAAAAGTCGACGTCATGGCCGGCCCGGAAGCGGTCGGCCAGGTTCCGGGTCAGGATCTCGTTGACGTAGCTCTCGAGCTCCGCCCCGGCGAGATCGCGGAAACGGATCGGCACCAGGTCGCCGTTCATGCGCAGCATCGGGGGTACCCCGACCGCCAGATGCAGGTCAGAACAAGACTGGCTGGTTCCGAGCTTCAGGAAGGCATCAATGCGTGGCATCGGCGCGGGAGTGAATCACAAGAAGCGCTCGAGCGCCATATGCAGCTCATCCATGGACGCAAAACGTTTTTCCTTGTCGACGGCAATCGCCTTCATCACCAGGTCGGACAGGGCCTGCGGCAGCGCCGGGTTCAGCTCGATCGGCGGGCGGGCCCGGCCCTGGACGTGCTGGTACATGACCGACATGTGGTCGCCGCGGTGATAGGGCGGCGTGCCGGTCAGCATCTCGTAGAGCATGATGCCGAGCGAATAGATGTCGGCGCGCTCGTCGACCTTCTTGCCGAGGATCTGCTCGGGCGCCATGTACTTGGGGGAACCGATCACGTAACCGGTCTTGGTCAGCTGCGTGTCACCCTGGTGCTGGGCCGCGGCGACGCCGAAATCGACGATCTTGAGCAGCCCCTCATTGTCGATCAGGACGTTGGCCGGCTTGAGGTCCCGGTGCACGATGCCGGCCACATGGGCGACGGCCATGCCACGGGCGATGTCCATGCCGAAGCGGATCGCCCGGCGCAGCGCCATCGGTTTGCCGTCGGCCACTTCGGCCCCAAGCGTATGCGACGCGAAATACTCCATCGAGATCGCGTAGTTGCCGCGGATGTGCAGGAAATCGTAGATCCGGATCACGTTCGGGTGGGTGATCTTGCGGCTGTAGCGCAGCTCGTGGACGAAGCGCTGCATCATCTCCTCATCCTGCGCGATGGTCGGATTCAGGAACTTGAGCACCAGGCGCTCGCCGACGACCGTGTCCTCCATCAGCAGCACGGTACCGAAGGCGCCCTTGCCGATGCGCTCGATGTACCGGTAGCGCCCGTCGAGTATGTCGCCGCTCTTCAGCGTGGCGATGTCCAGGCGGCCCTGGGACTCGGAGGATTTCATGATCGCCGAGACGTCGGCCGACTCGATCAGCATCGTCCGGCTGGCGTCCGTCCCGGCGCTGGCGCCGGGGATGACCGGCGCCATGGTCAGTGTCGTCGGGCCGAAGCGGTTTTCCAGCTCGGTCAGCGAGCGCTGTGCGGCGCTGGCGACGGACTGGTCGGCGGCACCGGCCAGCGCCAGGATCTTGGCCCGGATCGGGTCCACCGAGCGGTCGTCGGCAAGGCGCGACAGCGCTCCGAGCGCCTCGATGCGCACGTCGGACTCCGGGCGGTCGAGGGCACCGAGCACGCCGTCCAGCGCCGTGCTGTCGCCGATGCGCCCCAGGGCCCGGACGACGCTCGCGACCGAGCGCGGATTGGTCTGCAGCATCTCGGTCAGCCGCGGGACCGCTTTCCGGCTGCCGATGGCCCCGAGCGCGTCGACGGCGCGTTCGCTGACCCACCAGTCCGGGTCCCGGGTCGCCTCGAGCAGGTGACTGACCGCGCGCTCGTCGCGGGTCTGGTTCAGGATTTCGATTGCGGTGCGTCGGACCTCATCGTCGCGGTCGGATACCAGCGCGAGGGCGGCGTTGATCACCTTGGGCCCGCCGATCTTGCCGAGTGCATCTGCGGCCCGGCTGCGCACCCACCAGTCATCATCACGGATGGACTGCAGCAGGTGCTTCACGGAGCTTTCGTCACCGACCTCGTTCAGTACCTCGACGGCGGCGCGCCGGACGAACTCGGACTCGTCCTTCAGCACGGCTACCAGGTGGTGCACCGTGTCCGGGTGGCGGCTCTTGCACAGGACGTCGACGGCGAGTCCCTGGATCTCGAGGTCCTGATCGCGCAGCAGCGGGGTGACCTCCGCAGGATTGACCGGGCCATCCATCGCGGCGATCGCCCGCAACGCCGAGGCCCGCACCAGCTTGTTCGGGTCCCGCAGCGTTGCCTGCAGCGCTGCCCGCACGCGCGGCGAATTGAAGCGCGCGAGCAGGGCGATGATGTGCATGCGCGCGACCGGGTCCTTGCCCTCGACGCGGGCAATCAGCTCATCGACGGAACTCTGGTCCACCAGTTCCCCGGCGATGCGGAACAGCGCGGCCTTTTCGGTCGGCTCCTGCAGGTAGGCAGCGTTCAGCAGGTCCCGCAGCGGCAGGCGGGACTTGTGCGCGGCGATGATCTCGAGAACGGCGGGGCGCGACATGCCCGGTTCGCTGAGCAGGTCGAACAGCAGGGTCGGCTGGAAGTTGCGCGAAGACGACAGTGCCCAGGCAACCCCGGCGACTGCGCGCGGGTTTTCGCCAGTGAGGGCGCGGGCCAGCGCCGGGAAAGTCCGGTTGTCGACCAGGCCCGAAAGGACATCGACGAAGGCCAGCGTCTCCCGCTTGTCCGCCGTCGCGAGGGCGTCGACGATCGGCCCGATCGCTGCCGCGCCGAGCTTTTGCAGCCGGGCGAGCGCCTGTCGCGCTCGCGGGCTGTCGGCCTCGCCATGCTCGCGCACTTCAGCGATCAGGCGATCTGCACGATATGCACCAAAAAATGCCATCCGACCCCAGCTGCCGGAACCCCTCCGATTCGTGACGAGTATGCCACACCCCTGTGGGGGCGATCGGTGACCGCGGCATCGGCTACAATGCCGCCCCCCTCGAGGAATGGCACGGAAGACGGTGAACACGGAAGAACACCTGCGCACGGTACTCGGGACCTGGGTCGAACCTCACCTCGGATTGACCCTGGCGGAGGCTGGAGCCATCGAGTCCGTGGTGGCCGCTCCGGGCGGAACGATCGTGCGGATCGTGCTTGGCTTTCCGGTCGGCGGCTACCGCGAGGAATTGGCCGCGGCCCTCGGGGCTCATGCCCGGCATGCCGGCATCGAACAGCCGTTCGGTGTCGAGCTGCGGGCCAATATCCCGGCGTTTGTTGCCGATCCCCGACTCCAGCCGCTGCCAGGCGTTGCCAATGTGATCGCGGTCGCCTCCGGCAAGGGCGGCGTCGGCAAGTCGACGGTCGCGGTCAATCTCGCGCTGGCGCTGGCCGCCCAGGGGGCGCGGGTCGGCATGCTCGACGCCGACATCTTCGGGCCGAGCCTGCCGCGCATGCTGGGGGTTGCCGGTGCACAGCCGAAGATGGCCGACGGCACTCACCTGGAGCCGCCGCGCGGCCATGGCCTGCCGGTGATGTCGATCGGTTTCCTCGTGGATCCGGACCAGCCGATGGTCTGGCGCGGTCCGATGGTGACCCAGGCCCTCACCCAGATGCTCAGCGGTACCCACTGGGGACCGCTGGACTACCTGGTCGTGGATATGCCCCCGGGCACCGGCGACGTGCAGCTGACGCTGACGCAGCGCGTGCCGGTCAGCGGCGCGGTGATTGTCACGACGCCGCAGGAGATTGCGCTGCTGGACGCGCGCAAGGGCCTGCAGATGTTCCGCAAGGTCAATGTGCCCGTGCTCGGGATCGTCGAGAACATGGGCGTACATGTGTGCCCCGCCTGCGGGCACCAGTCGCATGTGTTCGACGCTGGCGGCGGCGCGGACCTGGCCCGCCGCTATGAGACGACGCTGCTCGGCCAGTTGCCGCTCGACGGCCGGATCCGCGAGCGGGCGGACGCGGGCCAGCCGACCGTGGTCGCCGATCCGGACGGGCCGGTCGCAGCGACCTTCCACGCGATCGCGCGCCGCGTGGCCGCGCGCCTCGCCCTCGGTGCCCGCGGTGGCGCTGCGCAGGGCCCGGTGATCAGCGTCGAGGACGACTGATGAGCATCAAGTCGGACCACTGGATCCGCCGGATGGCGGCCCAGGGGATGATCGAGCCGTTTGCGCCCGAACAGGTGCGCAACGTGGATGGCCGGCCGATCATCTCCTACGGTACCTCGAGCTACGGCTACGACGTCCGCTGTGCCGGCGAATTCAAGATCTTCACCAACATCAATTCGACGATCGTCGACCCGAAGCGCTTCGACGTGAACAATTTCGTGGATCTGGAGGCCGAGGTCTGCATCATCCCGCCGAACTCCTTTGCCCTGGCGCGGACCGTCGAGTACTTCCGGATCCCGCGCCGGGCGATGGTCGTGTGCCTCGGCAAATCGACGTATGCACGCTGCGGCATCATCGTGAACGTGACGCCGCTGGAACCGGAGTGGGAAGGGCACGTCACGCTCGAGTTCTCGAACACGACGCCGCTGCCGGCCCGCATCTACGCCAATGAGGGTGTCGCGCAGATGCTGTTCTTCGAGTCCGACGAGGTCTGCGGCACCTCGTACCGCGATCGCGCGGGCAAGTACCAGGGGCAGCGCGGCGTGACGCTGCCACGCGCCTGAAGCGGACCGCGCCCCTCAGGCGCCCGGCGTATAGCTGCGGATCCGGGTCTGGAAGGTGCGCTTGCCGTTGCGCCGCTGTTCCGCCTGCACCGTGACCCAGCCGAGCTCCGGGGCGAACCACAGCAGCGTCTCACGGTCGCGTCCGACGCGCGCACTGCGATAGAGCACGGTATCAATTTCGCCCAGCGCGGTCCGCAGGCGCTCCTCGCCGAGCCGCGTGTACTGGTAATGCTTGACGAAATCGCTTTCGATCATCGCGATCTCGCCGGGTTCGCTGCCGGCCACGAGCCGGGCCTGCACGAGGGCCTGGATGGACGCCGCATCCTGGAGGCCGGAGTCCACCGCCAGGTCCACGGGATCGCCCTCGGCCTTGCCCCGGACCCGGCCGGCGATCCAGTCGAAGTCGAGCGCCACGTCCTTCGAGGAACGGCCTGAACCGTCGTCGAAGCGATACCGCAGCGGCCGGATGGTGGCGCCGTCCAGCGCGAAATCCGAGCGCTGCACGAGCGTGCCGCTGGCGATCAGCCGCGCAAAGCCGCTGGCATTCGAGCGGGTCTCGATGAACCAGTGCTCCGGCACGGTGCCGTGTCCCACTTCGGTGCGGCTGCTGCCGACCGGCATGCTGCCGTAGCGGACGTCGTACTCGGCCACGAACGGCGCCAGCGGAATCCCGGCGGCCTGCGCCAGCGCCGGACCCGCCAGACACAGCATCGCGAGCAGGACCTTCCTCATGGCAGTTCCTCGATGACCGGCGCCGTCAGCGGCCGGCCGTCCAGCCACACCACTCCGTCCAGCAGCGCGAGCCGTCCGGCGGCCAGCCAGGAGACGGCGCGCGGGTAAATGATGTGCTCCAGCAGCTGAACGCGAGCTGCAAGCGATTCCTCGCTATCCCCCGGCCTGACCGGCAGCCTGCCCTGGATGACCGCGGGGCCGGCGTCGAGTTCCTCGCTGACGAAGTGCACGGTACAGCCGTGCCATGGCTCACCGGCCTCGAGGACCCGGCGGTGGGTGTGCAGGCCGCGGTGGGCCGGCAGCAGCGACGGGTGGATGTTCAGCAGCCGTCCTGGCCAGCGCCGCACGAAATCGGCGTCCAGGATGCGCATGAACCCGGCCAGGGTCACGAACTCGACCGCCCGTCCCTGCAGCAGGGCATCGAGTTCCCGGCCCCAGGCGGCGCGGTCGGCGCCCCGTGCGAGCGGCAGTACGGTCCACGGCAGCCCCAGGCGCCGGGCGTGGTCCAGGCCGCCGGCCTCCGGCTGGTCGCTGACGACCAGGGCGATCCGACCCGGGATACGGCCATCGGCGACCGCCGTTGCCAGCGCCAGCAGGTTGGAGCCGCGCCCCGAGATCAGCACGGCAAAGCCGGGCGGCTCCGCCATCAGCCGATCCGCACGCCTTCACCGGGGGCGACCACGCCGATGATCGAGGCCTGTTCTCCGGCCGCCTGCAGCAGGCCTGCGGCCCGGTCGGCCTGCGCCGCTGGCAGTATCACGACCATGCCGATGCCGCAGTTGAAGGTCCGGTGCATTTCGTCGTCCGGGATGACGCCGGCGGTCTGGATCCAGTCCCAGACTGCGCCCCGACGCCAGGCCTGCGGGTCGAGATGTACGCCAAGGCCGGCCGGGAGGACGCGCGGGATGTTGTCGCTCAGTCCTCCGCCCGTGATGTGCGCAAGTGCATGGATCTCGAGTGCGGCCAGCAGCGCGAGGACTGGCTTCACGTAGATGCGCGTTGGTTCCATCAGCAGTTCGAACAGCGGCCGGCCATCCACCAGCGTGGAGGCATTCGCGCCCTCGCGCTCGACCAGGCGGCGGATCAGCGAATAGCCATTCGAATGCGGCCCCGATGAAGCGATTCCGATCACCGCATCGCCGGCGCGGCAACGCGAGCCGTCGAGGATCTCGGTCTTTTCGACGATGCCGACGCAGAAGCCGGCGAGATCGTAGTCCGCGCCGTGGTACATGCCGGGCATTTCGGCGGTCTCGCCGCCAACCAGCGCGCAGCCGGCCTGGGCGCAGCCTGCGGCAATGCCGCGGATCACGCGCTCGGCCAGCTCGACTGACAGATGGCCCGTCGCGTAGTAGTCCAGGAAGAACAGTGGCTCGGCCCCCTGGACAAGGACGTCGTTGGCGCACATCGCCACCAGGTCGCGGCCGACACCGTCGTGGCGACCGGTGTCGATGGCGAGCCGCAGCTTGGTACCAACACCGTCAGTGCCGGCGACCAGCACCGGCGCGCGCCAGCGGCCCGGCGGCAGCTCGAACAGGGCACCAAAGCCGCCGAGGCCGCCCAGCACCTCGGGCCGCATCGTGCGGGCGACATGGGGGCGGATGCGTTCGACGAGCGCCTCGCCGGCGTCGATGTCGACACCGGCGTCGCGATAGGTCAGGGGCTGGCGTGGCTGCATCGGCGGGAAGGGCTGCGGCAAGGCCCGGTTCCGGGCGATGTAGTATTGTACCTCGACCATGTTGCCAGCCCGTGCCCGCATGCAGCCCACCATTGTCCTGCTCCTCCTGTGCGCGCTGGTCGCCGGGCCGGTGCGCGCGGACACGATCACGCTGCCGGATCTCTATGCGGCGACCGTGCCCGTGGCCGGCACGGGCGACCGGGCACAACAGGCGGCATTCCGCGAGGCCCTTGGGGATGTGCTGGTACGGATCACCGGGCGCCGGGATGCCCCTCAACTTGGGGGCCTCGCACCGCTCGTCGCGGATGCGGCCCGCCTGGTGGTCAGCTATCGACGCGCCGCCGGCAATCAGCTGGCCGTGAGCTTCGACGGCCGCGCGATCGAGAACGCGATCGATGCCGCCGGCCTGCCGTTCTGGGGAGCGGAGCGGCCAGTGGTTCTCGTGTGGCTGGCCGTGGACCGCGGGGGCGGGCAGGCCGCGGTCCTCACCGCGACCAGTCCCGGGGAGGAGCGACAGCGCGTGGCACAGGCAGCGGTGCGGCGCGGGCTGCCGCTGGTCTGGCCGAACCCCGGTGAGGACGCCTCGACCGCGGCTCGCCGGCTTGGCGCGGAAGGCGTACTGACCGGGCGCGCCGGGCCGGGCACTTCCGCCGCCCGCCCCGTCGAGTGGAGCTTCCGGGGTGCCGGAACCCTGGCCGAGGCGACGGGCGTGCTGGAAACGGGCCCGGAGCTCGCAGCGGACCGCTACGCCGCGCTGATGGCCTCGAGCACCGCGGGGCGGCGCAGTGAGGAACTGGTGACCGTCACCGGCATCGATTCCCTCGAGGCCTTTGTTGGCGTGGAGCGGGCGATGGGACGCCTGCCCCTGGTGCGCGGCGTCGCACTGATCGAAGTCGCCCCGGAGGCCGCCACCTTCCGGCTGCAGATCCGTGGCGAGCCGCAGGCGCTCGTGGCCGCGCTGCAGCGTGACGGCCGGCTGCGGCTGGTTGACAGCTCGCGCATGTTGTTTGCGTACTCGCCATGAATCTCGCGGTGCTGCCCAACCTGATCTGCGTGCTGCGCATCGTGATCACGGTGCCGATCGTCTGGCTGCTGGTCGGCGGGCAATACGAGCTGGCGCTGTTCCTGTTCCTGGCCGCCGCTGCCTCCGATGGCCTGGATGGCTGGCTGGCGAAGACCTTCGGCTGGACCAGCGAGGCCGGCAAGGTGCTGGATCCGCTTGCCGACAAGCTGCTGCTGGTCAGCGTGTTCATCACGCTGGCTCTGGTCGGCCTGGTGCCCGCCTGGCTGGCCGCCGTGGCCGTGGCGCGCGATCTGGTCATCGGCGTGGGTGCCGGCGTCTACCGCTGGTTGTTCGGTCCGCTCGACGGCCGCCCGACCCGGCTCAGCAAGCTCAATACGCTGGTGCAGCTGCTGTTCATCGTGGCCGTCATCGGCCAGGCTGGATATCCGCTCGTGCCGCAGTGGCTCGTGCTGGCGCTCGGCGCCGCGGTTTTCGTGACCACCGTGATCAGCGGCGTGGACTATACGGCGATCTACGTGCGCAAGGCGGTCGCGGTCAGTCGCGCGCGCCGCGCGGCGGCGTAGCGCGCATGCGGCAACTGGCGCTCGGCGTGCAGCTGCGCGTCACGCTGCGCTTTGCCAGCTACCACACCGGTGCCAATGCCGCGGCCGTCCTCGGCCTCACGCGGGCCGCGCGCGCGGCGGGCGGGCCGCCGCTGTGGCTGTACGGGCCGGCCGGCGTGGGGCGCACGCACCTGCTTCAGGCTGCCTGCGCGGAGGCCGGTGAGCGGGGCCGCCGGGCCGGCTACCTGCCGCTTGCGGATCTGGCCGACCAGCCCGCCGGGCTGCTGGGCGGCCTGGAGGGGCTGGATCTCGTGGCCCTCGATGACCTGCAGCTGATCGCCGGGCGCGGCGACTGGGAGCGGGCGCTGTTCACGCTCTACAACGAACTGGTGGAACGGGGCGGAGTGCTGGTCTGTGCCGCGGACGTGCCGCCGGCTGCACTGCCGATCCGCCTGCCCGATCTCGCTTCGCGGCTGGCCGCAGCCGTGGTCTGGCGCCTGCAGCCGCTGGCGGAGGCTGAACAGGCGGCAGCGCTGTGCAGCCGGGCGCGACTGCGCGGCCTCGAACTGCCGGACGAGACGCTGCAATACCTGTTGCGCCGCGCTCCGCGTGACTTCGCGTCCCTGTGCCGCCTGCTCGACGAACTGGACACGCAAGCGCTCGCGGCCCAGCGCCGCCTGACCGTGCCCTTTGTACGCGAGGTGCTCGGGCGCGAGGGGTCGTGAGCGGAGTCAGTGGCGGGCTGCCGCGACGCGCAGCCAGGCGATGTCGGCCGTAAAGGCGATCAGCACCAGCGCGAGCGTCAGTGTCGCCGGGCCGCGGGCCGCGGGGTTCGCGATCAGTTCGGTCAGCGCCAGCGTGAGCGCAGGCGCGAGCGTCATCGGTGCCCAGCGCAGCGTCCGGACCTGGCTGCGCCAGAATCCGCCGAGCGGCAGCAGGAGCACTGCCAGGGCGATGAGCGACACGACGGCGGCACTGCGCGCGACCAGGAACGGCCAGGCCAGCAGTGCCAGGCCAAGCAGCGTCCAGGCTCCCAGCGTGGCGCGGCGGGCGCGGCTGTTGTGCAGCGCGCTCATCGAGGTGACCCGGCGAGGCGCTGCGCAGTCGCCGCCACACGTCGGCCCAGGGCCTGCGCGAGCTGCCGCTCGGCCTCGGCGAGCGGGCGCCGGCCGTCGGCGCCGGCGACGCGACTGGCGCCGTAGGGAGTGCCGCCGCCCGTGGTTGCGGTAATTGCGGGCTCCGTGAACGGCAGGCCGACGATCAGCATGCCGTGATGCAGCAACGGCAGCAGCATCGACAGCAGCGTGGATTCCTGGCCACCGTGTGGCGTGGCGCCCGACACGAATGCGCCGGCCGGCTTGCCCGCCAACGCGCCGGCCAGCCAGAGGCCGGAGGTGCTTTCGAAGAAGCTCTGCAATGGGCCGGCCATGTTGCCGAACCGGACCGGGCTGCCGAGCACCAGCCCGGCGCACTCCTGCAGGTCCGCATGGCTGGCGTAGACCGGGCCCGCCTCCGGGACGGCGCCCGGTGCCGCGCCGGTGCCGGGCACCGTGCGCAGGCGTGCGCTGGCGCCCGGCGCGCTCTCGACGCCACGGACCACGTGGCGAGCGAGTTCTGCCGTGGCACCATGGCGGGAGTAGTAGAGGACCAGAATATCGGTCATGGGCCGGGACTCACCCGGCGGATCATAGCAACCTTCGTGGAGGACCCCGGAACATGAGTGCGACGCCGCCCGATCACGCCGCCCGGCGCATCCGGATCACCGGCCGGGTCCAGGGCGTGTTTTTCCGCGCGAGCACGGCCGAGCGTGCGCGCGCACTCAGCCTGACCGGCCGCGCCCGCAATTGTCCGGACGGCAGCGTCGAGGTGCTCGCGGCCGGGGCACCGGCCGATCTTGCGCAGCTCATTGAATGGCTGCACCACGGCCCGCCGCTCGCTCGCGTCGAACGCGTTGACGTCGATATCATCGCAATCGAAACCGTCGCGTGGCCGGAGCGGTTCCTGGAGAGATGAGATGAGCCTGCTGATCGCTGTCCTGTTGCCCTTCCTTGGCGCACCAGTGGTCGCCGGGCTGGCACGGCGCAGCCGCAGACTCGCGGCCTGGGGCGCGGCAGCTGCGGCGTTGCTCACGCTGGCTGTGCTCCTGCCGGCGATCGCGGACGGCTTCACCGGCGCGACCACGATCCAGCGCCTCGCATGGATTCCCGCTGCGGGCCTCAGCCTGTCGTTCCGCCTGGATGGACTCGGACTGCTGTTCGCAGCGCTGATTCTCGGTATCGGGCTGCTGGTCATCCTGTACGCGCTCTACTACCTGCCGCCGCGGGACAGCCTCGGCCGGCTGTACGCGTACCTGCTGCTGTTCATGGGCTCGATGCTCGGCGTCGTGCTGTCCGGGAACCTGATCCAGCTGTTGATCTTCTGGGAACTGACCAGCCTGGCGTCCTTCCTGCTGATCGCTTACTGGCGCCAGCGCGAGTCGGCGCGGCGCGGCGCGCGCATGGCGCTGGCGGTCACCGGCGGTGGTGGACTGGCGTTGCTGGCTGGCTGCCTGCTGCTCGGCGAGATCGCCGGCAGCTACGAACTGTCGGTCGTGCTGGAGCAGGGCGATCTGGTGCGCGCGCATCCGCTGTACCTGCCGACGCTGGTGCTGATCCTGCTCGGCGCGTTCACGAAGTCGGCGCAGTTTCCTTTTCACTTCTGGCTGCCACACGCGATGGCGGCACCGACGCCGGTCTCCGCCTACCTGCACTCGGCGACGATGGTAAAGGCCGGCGTGTTCCTGCTGGCGCGACTGTTTCCGGTGTTGTCCGGGACCCCGGAATGGACCTGGCTGGTCACCGGAGCCGGCCTCGTCACGCTGCTCGCCGGCGCGGTGATCGCTCTGTTCAAGCATGATTTCAAGGGCCTGCTGGCGTACTCCACCATCAGCCATCTCGGCCTCATCACCGCCCTGTTCGGCATCGGTACGCCGCTGGCCGCGGTCGCCGGCGTCTTCCACATCATCAACCACGCCATCTTCAAGGCCGGACTGTTCATGGCCGCGGGCATCGTCGACCACGAGTGCGGCACGCGCGACATGCGGCGCGTGAACGGGCTGTGGCGATTCATGCCGTATACAGCCGTGCTGGCGATGGTCGCGTCGGCGGCGATGGCCGGGGTGCCGCTGTTCAACGGCTTCCTGTCCAAGGAGATGTTCTTCGCCGAGGCCGTTACGGCGGGTGGCGGGCTGCGCTTCGGCTGGCTGCTGCCGGTGGTCGTGACGATCGCAGGTCTCTTTGCCGTGGCCTATTCGGTGCGCTTCATCCATGACGTCTTTTTCAACGGCGAGCCAGTGGACCTGCCGAAGACACCACATGAGCCGCCCCGCTGGATGAAGGTGCCGGTGGAGGTGCTGGTCGTATTGTGCCTGCTGGTGGGGATCTTCCCGGCGCAGACGGTCGAACCGATCCTGGCGGTGGCCGCGCAGGCGGTTCTACAGGCGCCGCCGCCGGCGCACGACCTGGCGCTGTGGCATGGCGTCAGCCCGGCGCTGTTCATGAGCATCGTGGCGCTCGCTGGCGGAGTGCTGCTGTACGCCCTGCGCCGGCCGCTGTTCGCGCTGCACCAGCGTTGGGAGGGGCGGTTCGACGCGCGCGTGTTCTTCGAGCTTCTGGAGGCGGGCGCCCGGAGGCAGGCGCAGCGCCTGATCGCCAGGCTGGATACGGGATCGCTCCAGCGCCAGGGCGCGATGTTGGTAGTCGCCGTGATTGTGATGGGCGCGGGCGGCGTGCTCGGCACAGCCGCGCCGCTGACCGGAACGCGGGCGCTGCTGCCTGTCGATGGGGCCAGCCTGGCAGCCGCAGCCGTGCTGGTCGGCGCGACCCTGGGCGCGACCGTACTGCACCGGCAGCGACTGACGGCGCTGATCCTGGTCGGTGCAGTCGGGCTGATCGTCGTGCTCGCCTTCGTCACCTTGTCGGCACCGGATCTCGCCCTCACCCAGCTGGCCGTCGAGGTCGTGACGATCGTGCTGCTGCTGCTGGCACTGCACTTCCTGCCACCGGAGAGCCCGAGTGAATCCACGTGTGGCCGCCGCTGGCGGGACGCTGGACTGGCGCTGCTCGGTGGCAGTGGCGCAACTGCACTCGCGTGGGCGGTGCTGACCCGTCCGACCGCCTCGATCGGCTCCTGGTACCTCGACCACAGCTTGCCGGGTGGCGGCGGCAGGAATGTCGTCAACGTCATCCTGGTCGATTTCCGCGGCTTCGACACCTTCGGCGAGATCACCGTGCTGGCGGTGGCTGCGCTCGGCATCTTCGCGCTGCTGGAGCGGTTCCGGCCACAACTGCCCCCCGGGGATGCCGCCGGCCGCCGCTGGGATGCCGATGTGCATCCGCTGATTCTGGCGACCTTCGCCCGCCTGCTGTTGCCGCTGGCGCTGCTGGTCGCGGTCTTCGTCTTCCTGCGCGGACACAACCTGCCGGGCGGTGGTTTCGTGGCCGGGCTGATCATCGCGGTCGCGCTGATCGTGCAATTCCTCGCCAACGGCGTGAGCTGGGCGCACGCGCGCCTGCCGTCGCGGACCCAGCCCTGGCTCGCGGCCGGATTGCTCCTGGCCCTGGCGACCGGGCTGGCGAGCTGGCTGTTTGGCCGTCCCTTCCTGACCTCGGCTTCCAGCCACGTCGGGATCCCGCTGCTCGGGGAGGTCGCGCTGGCCTCGGCAATGCTCTTCGACCTGGCGGTCTGTGTGGTGGTTGTCAGTGCGACGCTGCTGATCCTCGTCAACCTCGGCATGACCCATCAGGCCGGCCAGCAGCAGGCGAACCGCTGATGGAAGCCCTGGTTGCCCTGGCCATTGGCACGCTGACCGGGTGTGGCATCTACCTGATGCTGCGCACGCGGACTTTCCCCGTGGCGCTGGGGCTGACGCTGCTGTCCTACGCGACCAACCTGTTCCTGTTCACGACCGGCCGCCTGGTGATGGGCCGGCCGCCGCTCGTCGGTGGGGGCAGCGTCACTGCCGATCCTCTGCCGCAGGCACTGGTGCTGACCGCCATCGTCATCAGTTTCGCGATGACCGCATTCGTCATTGTGCTGGCACTGGTGGCCAGGGTCGAACTGGACAGCGATCACGTCGACGGAGCCGGCAGCCCATGACTGCGCATCTGGTCATCGCTCCCGTGCTTGCACCGTTTCTCGCCGGGGCCGTGCTGCTGCTGTGCGGGCGGTCGGTGTCGCTGCGCCGGGTGCTGTCCACTCTCGCGGTGTTGCTGCAATGTGCGCTGGCCGTCACTCTGCTGGTCGCCGTCAGCGACGGTGGGATACTCGTGTACCGGCTCGGCGACTGGCCGCCGCCCTGGGGCATCGTCCTGGTCGCTGACCGGCTTGCAGCCTGGATGATCCTGATCACGACCTTGCTCGCGCTGTGCGCGGTCGTGCAGGCGAGCGGCGGCACGGACCAGCAGGGGCGGCACTTCCACGTCTTCTTCCAGATGCAGCTATTCGGGCTCGCCGGTGCTTTCCTGACCGGCGACCTGTTCAATCTCTTCGTCTTCTTCGAAGTGCTGCTGATCGCTTCCTATTGCCTGCAGCTGCACGGCGGCGGCGCCGCGCGCACGCGTGCCGGACTGCACTACGTGGTGCTCAACCTGCTGGGTTCAGCGGTCTTCCTGTTCGCGGCGGGGTTGATCTACGCCTCCCTGGGCACGCTGAACATGGCTGAAATCGCCGTCAGGGCGGCGCAGGTCGCGGCGCAAGACCTTGGCCTGGCACGCAGCGGCGGCCTGCTGCTGCTGACCGTGTTCGCCCTGAAGGCGGCCCTGCTGCCGCTGCTGCTCTGGTTGCCGCCGGCGTATGCGGCCACCACCGCTCCGGTGGCCGCCCTGTTCGCGATCCTGACCAAGGTCGGCCTCTACGCCATTCTGCGCGGACATACGCTCTGGTTTGGCGTCGAGGCCGGGGAAATCGCCGGATTGTTCGCGCCGTGGTTGCTGCCGCTGGGACTCGCCACGATCGGCATCGGCGCGATCGGTGTGCTGGCAGCGCCGGACCTGCGCCGGCTGGCGGCCTGGCTGGTCATCGTCTCCTCCGGGACGCTGTTGACCGCGTTCGGCTTCGGGATCGACGGCACGGCTGCCGGTCTCTACTACCTGGCGCACGGCACGTTCGCCGTCGCGCTCCTGTTCCTGCTCGCCGGCGCAATCCGGCGGCGCCGGCCCGTCCATGGCGATTTCCTCGAGCCCGGCATCGACCTGCCGCGTCATGGCCTGTGGGGCGGCATCTACTTCGCGACGGCCATCGCGGCTGTGGGGCTGCCACCGCTTTCCGGGTTTCTTGCCAAGTTCCTGATCCTGCAGGCGGCGGTCGGACAGCCGCTGGTGTGGGTCGTCGTCCTGGCAGCGGCGCTGGTCTGCCTGATCGCGCTTGCGCGCTCCGGTAGCCAGATGTTCCTCAACAAGCGGACCGCGTCTCCGGATGCGACGGTAGAGCCGGAAAGTGCATCCCGCGAACTGCTGGCCATCGGTGGCCTTCTCGGGCTGATCGTGGCGCTCACTGTCGGGGCCGGCCCGGTCGTGGACTTCAGCCGGGCGGCGGCAGCACAGCTCGCAGATCCGTCGGCTTACATCGCCGCCGTCATCGGAGCCGGACGATGAATGCCTGGCTGCCCCATCCGGTCGTGACTCCGGTCCTGGCGATCCTCTGGTTGCTGCTCAACGACAGTGCGGCGCCGGGCCAGATCATCCTGGGGCTGGTACTCGGCTGGGTGATCCCGCGCCTGACCGTGGCCTTCTGGCCTGAACCCGTGCGCATCCTTGCGCCGGGACGCCTGTTGCGCCTCGCCGGGGTCTTCCTCTGCGACGTCGTTGCAGCCAACCTCGCGGTCGCCCGGTTGATCCTCGCCGGACCGGCCCGGTTGCGACCAGCGTTTGTCATCGTTCCGCTGGACCTGAGTCACGACATCGCGATCAGCCTGCTCGCCAATGCGATCTGCCTGGTGCCGGGCACGGTTTCGGCGCAGCTGTCCGCCGATCACCGGCAGTTGCTGGTCCACGCCCTCGACTGCGACGATCCGCTACAGCTCATTGCCACGATCAAGCTGCGCTACGAGGCGCCGCTGCAGGCCATCTTCGAAGGAGAGGGGGCATGCTGAACATGGCGCTGACCATCGCGCTGTCGCTGGTAACCGGTGCTTGCGCGCTGAGCTTCTTCCGCCTGCTGCGCGGCCCGTCGGCGCCGGACCGGATCCTGGCGCTCGACACGCTCTACATCAATGCCATTGCCCTGCTGGTGCTGGTGGGCATCCTGCAGGCCAGCCCGCACTATTTCGAGATCGCCGTGCTGATCGCGCTGATGGGCTTCGTCGGTACGGTATCGCTGGCGAAATTCCTGCTGCGTGGAGACATCATCGAATGAGCCCGGCCATCGAGGTACTGTTGTCCCTTCTGGTCGTGGCCGGCGCGGCATTCACCTTCATCGGCTCGCTGGGGCTCGCGCGGCTGCCGGATTTCTACACGCGCCTGCACGGCCCGACCAAGGCGACCACGGTTGGCGTCGGCTGCCTGCTGGTTGCGTCGTCGGTCGCCTTCAGCGCCAGCGGGGATGGGCTCAGCCTGAAGGAAGTGCTGATCTCCATGTTCCTGTTCATCACGGCACCGATCTCGGCTCATCTGCTGGCAAAGGCCGCACTGCACCAGTGTCTGCCGAGCGTTGCCCCGGGGCCTGACCCGCGGCCTGGCGATGGTCCTGCCTGACCGTCATCCATGCTATCGCTGCCACCGCGATTGCAGCCGCCCGAGCACGAGTTCGGGATAGCCACGCTGGCCGAGGCTGCCGTTGTAGCGGCCGAGCGCGCGGCGGTAGTCGCCGCGCTCGCGCTCGAGGTAGTGCGCGAGGATGCTGGTGCCCATGCGGACGTTGAGTTCGACGTCGAGCAGGTCGCGGGTCGAAAGGCCGAGCTGGTTCGGCCAGAACGGCATCACCTGCATCAGCCCGACGGCGCCGGCCGAGGAGACGGCAAAGGGATCGAACGCGCTCTCGACGTCGATGACTGCGAGCACGAGCTGCGGCCGGTCGTGCAGCATCGTGTGCTTGTTCGCCTCGCAATGTACGGCGTGCACGATGCGCCGTGCCGCCGCACTGAGATCATCGCCGAGGCGCAGGTCGCGCGGCTGCATCCGCAGGCGGTGCTCGACCCGCGGCTGCATCAGCGTGTACCAGACTACATCGTCGTACTTGTTGGCGAAGCACGGCTTGCTGGCGATCGCGGCGGCGATCACCGCGCGCAGGCTCGGATCGCGCTGGCGCTCGGCGTGGGCAGCCGGCGCGGCAAGGAGCAGGGCGGCGAGCAGCAATATCGTCGGCAACGCTGGCATCTGGCGCTGGCTCCGGTTCAGTGCCCCGGCGCCAGCCTGGCGCGGAGGAAGGACACGGCACCTTCCGCGGGGAAGTTCTCGCTCGCCGGCGCGCTGCGACCGCGGTACTCGAGCTGGCCCGCGTCGAGGCCGCGCTCGGCGATCACGATGCGATGCGGGATGCCGATCAGCTCCGCATCCGCGAACTTCACCCCGGGCCGCGCGTCGCGGTCGTCGAGCAGCGTCTCGACGCCGGCCGCCTGGAGTGCCGCATAGAGCTCTTCGGCCGCCGCCCGCACACGTTCCGACTTGACCCAGTTGAGTGGTACCAGCACGACCTGGAACGGCGCGAGCGGCGCTGGCCAGACGATGCCACGCTCGTCGTGGTTCTGCTCGATCGCGGCGGCGACGATCCGGGTGACGCCGATGCCATAGCAGCCCATCTGCATGGGGACGCTCCTGCCCTGTTCGTCGAGTACGGTAGCGCCAAGTGCCTCGCTGTACTTGCTGCCGAGCTGGAAAATGTGACCGACTTCGATCCCGCGGGCGAGCTGCAGCTGCCCGCGGCCGTCCGGACTCGGGTCGCCCGCCACGACATTGCGCAGATCCACGGTCTCCGGTTCCGGGAGGTCGCGGCCCCAGTTGACGCCGGTGAGGTGGGCATCGAGGCGATTCGCTCCGCAGACGAAATCCGCGAGCCGCGCGGCCGCGTGGTCGGCATACAGCCGGCAGCGGAGCCCGACCGGACCGACATAGCCGGGCTCGCAGCCGGCTGCCTCTGCGACCCGCGCCGGATCCGCGAGACGCAGCGGTGCCAGCACCCCGGTCAGGCGCCCCGCCTTCAGTGCATTCAACTCGTGGTCGCCGCGCAGCGCGAGGGCGACGAGACCACCGTCCTCGCCATCGACGATCAGCGTCTTGACGGTTTGTGCCGGCGTGACGCCGAGCTGCGCGGTGACCGCGGCGATCGTGCGCGCGCCGGGCGTGGCGACCGCTGTCATCACCGCACCGGCCGGAGGTCGCGCGCCGACCGGCGGCAGCGCGGCGGCGAGCTCGAGGTTGGCGGCGTAATCGTCGCCGTCCGAGAACACGATCGCGTCCTCGCCGGAGTCGGCAAGCACGTGGAATTCCTGCGAGGCGCTGCCGCCGATGGCGCCGGTGTCGGCGTGCACCGCGCGGAAGCGTAACCCGAGCCGCGTAAAGATCGCGGTGTAGGCCTGGTACATGCGCTGGTAGCCTGCCTGCAGCGAGGGCAGGTCGGTGTGGAAGCTGTAGGCGTCCTTCATCACGAACTCGCGCGCGCGCATCACGCCGAAGCGCGGGCGGATCTCGTCGCGGAACTTGGTCTGGATCTGGTAGAAGTTGACCGGCAGCTGGCGGTAGCTGTGCAGCTCGCGCCGGGCGAGGTCGGTGATGACTTCCTCGTGCGTCGGTCCGAGGACCAGGTCGCGCGCGTGGCGATCGCGGAAGCGCAGCAGCTCTGGCCCGAACTGCTCCCAGCGGCCGGATTCGACCCACAGCTCGGCGGGCTGCGCGACCGGCATCGACACTTCCAGGGCCCCGGCGCGGTCCATCTCGTCGCGGATGATGCCTTCGACCTTGCGCAGCACCCGCAGGCCGAGTGGCAGCCAGGTGTAGAGGCCGCCGGCGAGGCGGCGGATCAGGCCGGCCCGCAGCATCAGCTGGTGACTGACGAGTTCAGCCTCGGCCGGCACTTCCTTGAGGTTCTGGATCGGGTACGCGGACAGTCGCATGGGTCACCTGGGGGCGCGGCCCGTGTCTCCGGCCGCAAAGCGGGGTATCTTAGGCGCTGACCACCCGCCATGCCACGGTAGACGCATGAAACTGGAAAGCAATGGACGGCCTCCGGGCCGCGGCATCTACCTGCTGCCGAACCTGCTGACGACCCTGTGTCTGTTCGGCGGCTTCTACGCGATCATCGCGGCGATCGACGGCAATTTCGACCGCGCGGTGCTCGCCATCTTCGCGGCAATGGTCTTCGACGGGCTCGACGGGCGGGTGGCGCGACTGACCGGGACCGAGACCGCCTTTGGCAAGGAGTTCGACAGCCTCGCGGACATGGTGGCTTTCGGGGTCGCGCCGGCGGTCGTCTGTTACCAGTGGGGCGTGGCCCGCATCGCCGAGTATGGCCTGGCCTGGGGCCGGCTCGGCTGGATCGCGGCGTTCTTCTTCGCGGCCGCGGCGGCGCTGCGTCTCGCGCGGTTCAACACCCGGGTCGCGCTGCAGGACAAGCGCTTCTTCGAGGGCCTGCCGAGTCCGTCGGCGGCGGCGGTCGTCGCCGCCTTTGTCGGACTGGCGCACAAGTACGACGTGGTCGGCCTGCCCGGGCTGGTGCTCGCCTTCGCGATCACGGCGCTCGCCGGCCTGCTGATGGTCAGCCACTTCCCGTACCGCAGTTTCAAGGACCGCGCGGCGGGCGAGCGCGTGCGTTACTCGCGGCTGCTGCTGGTGCCGCTGGTCATCGCCCTGATCGCGATCGATCCGCCGGTGGTGCTGTTCCTGCTGTTCGGCGGCTTTGCACTGTCCGGGCCGCTCGCCTGGTCCTGGGCCCGGGTCCGGCGGCGGCCGCGCCCGGCCAGCGCGACCGTGCCGGAGGACTGAGCTCATGCCGGCGCGGCGCCTGGCGCTGCTGGAGGCCATGGGCGTCACGGTCTACACCCGCCGGGGCGCGCGCCCGGTACCGGCGGCCGTGGCTGGCGGTCAGCCGGAGACGGCGGGCTGGCCGGAACTCGCGGCGGCGGTTGCCGGCTGCACACTCTGCGCATTGCATCGCACGCGAACGCAGACGGTCTTCGGCACCGGCGACCGGCAGGCCCGGCTGATGGTCGTCGGCGAGGCGCCCGGTGCCGAGGAGGACCGCCAGGGCGAGCCCTTCGTCGGTCGCGCGGGCCAGTTGCTGAACGCGATGCTGCGCGCCGCCGGGTTCGCCCGCAGCGAGGTCTTCATCGCCAATGTGCTGAAGTGCCGTCCACCGGACAACCGCGATCCGACCAGCGAGGAGGTGGCGCACTGCCTGCCGTACCTGCGCCGGCAGCTCGAACTGGTGAGCCCGCGGGTGCTGCTCTGCGTCGGGCGGATCGCCGCGCAGCGCCTGCTCGGGGTCGAGGAGCCGCTCGGGCGCCTGCGCGGGCGGGTTCACGATCTCCAGGGACTCCCGGTCGTCGTGACCTATCATCCGGCCTATCTGCTGCGGGCGCCGACCGAGAAGCGCAAGGCCTGGGCCGACCTGCAGCTCGCCATGAGGCTGCTGGGCGATGGCGACCGCGCCTGATACCGGCGGCGCGCCGGACTGGCGTTTCCGGCCGATGCGGTCCGCGGACCTGCCGCGGGTCGCCGCACTCGAGCGTGCGAGCTATGCCTTCCCGTGGAGCGAACGGATCTTCGACGATTGCCTGCGCGTTGGCTACCACTGCCTGGTCGTCGAGACGGACACCGGCATCGCCGGCTACGCGGTGCTGTCGGCCGGTGCCGGCGAGGCGCACCTGCTGAATCTCTGCGTCGAGCAGGCGCTGCGCCGCCGCGGCATCGGCCGCGACCTGCTGTATGCGGTGCTGAATCGCGCGCAGGGCATCGGCGTGCGCGACGTGTTCCTGGAGGTGCGCCGCTCGAACCGGCCGGCGATGACGCTGTATGAAGCGCTGGGATTCGAGCGGCTCGGCGTGCGGCGGGGCTACTACCAGGCCCACGACGGGCGCGAGGACGCGATCGTCTACCGGCTGGAGCTCGGCGCGCTGCCGCCCCGCTGAGCGGTCCTTCCGCTACAATCGCGCGCTCCATGAGCACCCCCAGCGACGAAATCGCGCGCCGCCGTACCTTTGCGATCATCTCGCATCCGGACGCCGGCAAGACCACGCTGACCGAGAAGCTGCTGCTGTTCGGCGGTGCGATCCAGATGGCCGGCGCCGTCAAGGGCCGCAAGGCTGCGCGCCACGCGACCTCGGACTGGATGCGCCTCGAGCAGGAGCGCGGCATCTCCGTGACCTCGTCGGTGATGCAGTTCCCGTTTGCGGACCGCATCGTGAACCTGCTCGATACGCCGGGCCACGAGGATTTTTCCGAGGACACCTACCGGACGCTGACCGCGGTCGATTCGGCGCTGATGGTGATCGATTGTGCGCGCGGCGTCGAGGAACGCACGATCCGGCTGATGGAGGTGTGCCGCCTGCGGGACACGCCGATCATGACCTTCGTCAACAAGCTCGACCGCGAGGGCCGGCCGCCGGTGGAACTGCTCGACGAGATCGAGCGCGTGCTCGGCATTGCCTGCGCGCCGGTCACCTGGCCGATCGGTATGGGCAGCGCGCTCGCCGGCATCTACCACCTGCTCGAGGACCGGATCTACGTCTACCAGGGACCGCGCTCCGGACAGGCCGGGCGCCACCGGGTCATCGAGGGCCTCGACAGTGCGGCTGCGGAGGAACTGCTCGGCGCCGAGGCCACGGCGTTCCGCGAGGAGATCGAGCTGGTGCGTGGCGCGGCACCCGGATTCGATCCGGAGGCCTACCGCGCCGCGCGCCAGACGCCGGTGTTCTTCGGCTCCGCCATTGCTAACTTCGGCGTCGTCGAACTGCTCGCGGCCTTCGTCGAGTACGCGCCGGCGCCGCGCCGACGCGCCACGACCACGCGGGTCGTTGCGGCGGACGAGCCGGCGCTCACCGGTTTCGTGTTCAAGATCCAGGCCAACATGGATCCGCTGCACCGCGACCGGATCGCATTCCTGCGTATCTGCTCCGGCAGCTACCGGCGCGGGATGCGCCTGTTCCACGTGCGCCTCGGCAAGGAAGTGCGGGTCGCTGACGCGCTGACCTTCCTCGCTGCCGATCGCCAGCAGGCCGATGAGGCCTGGGCCGGCGACATCATCGGCCTGCACAACCACGGCACGATCAACATTGGCGACACCTTCACCGAGGGCGAGCCGCTGACTTTCACCGGTATTCCGGATTTCGCCCCGGAGCTGTTCCGGCGCGCGGTGCTGCGCGATCCGCTGCGGATGAAGGCCCTGCAGAAGGGGCTCAGCCAGCTGTGCGAGGAGGGCGCCACGCAGTTTTTCCGGCCGCTCGTCGGCAACGCCCTGATCCTCGGTGCGGTCGGCCCGCTGCAGTTCGATGTCGTCGCCTTCCGGCTCGCCGATGAATACCGCGTGAGCTGCAGCTTCGAGCCGGTTGGCGTCGCGACGGCGCGCTGGGTGGACTGCGCCGATCCGGCGAAACTGGCCGAATTCCGCGAGCGCTGCCAGGCCAACCTGGCGCTCGATCACGCCGGCCGGCTGGTGTACCTCGCGCCCTCGCGGGTCAATCTCGCACTCACGGTCGAACGCTGGCCCGGCGTCACGTTCCGCGAGACCCGCGATCACCTTGCGGCCGTCGCATGAAGGCCGTGCTGCTGCGGCGGCCGGTACTGGGCTGGGCGCTGTACGACTGGGCCAACTCGGCATTCGCGACGACGGTGATGGCTGGCTTCCTGCCGGTGTTCTTCAAGCAGTACTGGAGCGTTGGCGTCCCGCCGACCGTCAGCACCTTCCGTCTCGGCGTCGCCCACGCGGCTGGCGGGCTGCTGATCGCGCTGTTCGTCCCGTTCCTGGGGGCGATGGCGGACCATGGCAGCCTGCGGCTGCGGCTGCTGGCGCTGTTCACGCTGCTCGGCACCGCGACCACCGCTGCGCTGTACCTGGTGCCGCAGGGCGACTGGGTACTGGCGATGGTCCTGTACGGATTGGCCGGTATCGGCTTCGCGGGCGGCGTTACCTTCTGCGACGCACTGCTGATGGACGTGGCGGAGCCGCCGGAGTACGACCTCGTTTCCGCCTGGGGCTACGCTCTCGGCTATGTCGGCGGTGGCGTGCTGTTCGCGCTCAACGTGTTCATGACGCTCGAGCCCGGGCGCTTCGGGCTGGCCGGCCCTGCCGAGGCCGTGCGGCTGTCGTTTGTGCTGGTCGCTGTCTGGTGGCTGGCGTTCACCGTACCGGCGCTGCTGTGGGTGCGCGAGCGCGGGCCGGCGAAGGCGCTGCCGCCAGTCGCGGCGATGCGCGCTGGCATCCGTGAGCTGGCGGGGACGCTGCGCGCGATCCGCAGCTACCGCCCGCTGGCCTGGTTCCTGCTCGCCTACTGGCTGTACATCGACGGCGTCAATACGATCATCAAGATGGCCGTGGACTTCGGCCTGTCACTCGGCTTCCCGCAGCAGAGCCTGATCGTCGCGCTGCTGCTCACGCAGTTCATCGCCTTTCCAGCGGCGCTCGCCTTCGGCTGGATCGGCATGCGCATCGGCGCGCGCAACGGCATTTTCATCGCCATCGGCGTCTACGCGCTGGCGACCATCGCGGCCTGGTTCATCGACAGCGTGCTGGACTTCTACCTGCTCGCGGTCGTCATCGGCCTCGTGCAGGGCGGCATCCAGTCACTGTCGCGCTCCTGTTTCGCCGCGCTGATCCCGGCCGGCAAGCAGGGCGAGTTCTTCGGCTTCTACAACATGATGAGCAAGTTCGCCGCGGTGCTCGGTCCGTTGCTGGTCGGCAGCGTCGCGCTGGTCACCGGCAGTTCGCGCGCCGGCATCCTGTCGGTGCTCGTGCTGTTCGCAATTGGTGCGCTGCTCCTGTGGCACTCGCGGCCTGAACGTCACCAGGCGGCGGGGTCGAGCCGGTAGCAGGAGACCAGCCCGCGGTAGAGCTCCGGGAGCCGGTGCGCCAGCTCCCGTGGCTGCTCGAAGAAGGCTTCGCTGGCGACCGCGAAGAATTCCACCGGATCCTCGGCAGCGTAGGCGTCGAGGAAGGGTTCCTCGCCGCGATCGAGTGCCGCGCGCAGCGCCGCGAACTCGCGTTCCGCCAGTTGTCGCCACTGCCGCCGTTCAGCCGCGGTCGCGAACGCCGGTGCGCCATCGGTACCGCCGGCCTCGTGATCCAGGTAGTGCGCGAACTCGTGGATCACGACATTGGACGGTTCCCCGTCATTGCCAGCCTCCTGTACGTCCTCCCAGGACAGCAGGATCCGGCTGACATCCCAGGCCTGGCCCGCCAGCACGCGCTCTTCCTCGGTGACGACGCCGTGCTCGTCCTGCCAGGTCTCCGGAGCGATGAACTGCGACGGGTAGATGAGTACCGAGCGCAGGCGGTCATAGCAGGTGCCGTCGCGCCCGAGCAGCAGCAGGCAGGCCTGGGCCGCGACCACGAGCCGCATTTCCGGCGTGACCGCGAGGCCGCGGCAGCCGACGAATTCCTTCTCGCCCACGAACACGGCGGTCAGGCCATCGAGCCGCCGGCGCAGCGCTGCCGGCAGGCGGCGATATTGCGGCAGGCGCCGGCGCAGCAGCACGCGCTCGCGGCGGCTGAGGGCCCGCGCCGCGAGGCGCGCGCGGCGGTGTGCCGCGAGGAGTGGTCGCCCGACGATCACGGCGATCACCAGCAGGCCGGTGGCGATGACGATGGCGAAGGCTGTATTCACGGGCGGAAGCGCTGCACCAGGCCGCGCAGGCGGCTCAGGTCCCGTGCCGCCGGAGCGGGCAGGTAACGCAGGCGCAGGTACAGCTCGGTGATCGCCTGGGCGATAGCGGCGAGATCGGGTCGCAGGCGCTGCACGCGCTGCGCGAAGTCGCGCGGGGCCTCGCCAACGGCGCATTCGATGCCCTGGCGCGCGAGCCGGCGCTGGAACTGCCGGTAGCTCGCGGCGACCGGGTCCGCGCGCCGCGGCCGGAACTCCCAGGCGAGCCACCCGGACACCAGCAGCAGGGCCAGGACCAGCCCGGTGGTGAGCAGCAGCGCCAGATCGCGCCAGTCCGGATCATCGACGCCGAGCGAATGCAGCAGGCGCTCCTGCGACGGCTGGTCGAACCTGACGACCTGATCGTTCCAGAGCGCCTGCACATTGTCCCACAGCATTCCCGCCTGCCACAGCAGGTCGGATTGCCGGAGCAGGCGGCCCGGCACATTGGCCTCGTCGGGCAGCGCGGATTGCAGGTCGCGCTCCACGCGTTCGGGCGCGACCGCGGCGGTCGGGTCGAAACGGGTCCAGCCGCGCCCGGGCAGCCAGATCTCGGACCAGGCATGCGCGTGCGACTGGCGCAGGATCAGGTAGCCACCGATCGGATTCCAGTCGCCGCCCTGGTAGCCGGTGACGACCCGGGCCGGAACACCGGCGGCGCGCATCAGCAGCGTGAACGCCGAGGCGAAGTGTCCGCAGAAACCGCGGCGCGTGTTGAACAGGAAGTCGTCCACCGAGTCGCGTGTGAGCCCGGGTGGCGTCAGCGTGTAGTAGAACTCCTGCTCGCGGAACGACGCGAGCACTCGACGCGCGTAATCGACATCGCTGGTGGCCGTGGCGCGCAGGCGCCGCGCCAGCTCGACGGTGCGGGGATTGCGTCCCGGCGGCAACTGCAGGTGCCGGTTGCGCAGTGCCGGCGAGAGCACCGGACCGGCGACGTAGCGCGGGTAGGAGCGGGCCTGGTACTGGAGGACGTTGTGAATCGGTTCCCGGCTCACCAGCTGGTAGTCCCAGGACTGCCGGGCCATGTCGGCCGGCCAGTCCCGGACCAGATCCAGCGCGAACAACAGGCGCTGCCCGGTCGGCTCCAGCGTCACGGTGTAGTCCACCGGCGCACCGCGCCAGCTGATCGGCGGCAGGAAGTAGACCTGGTTGCGGGCCCGGGACCAGGTGTGGCCATCGAATTCCGTCAGCACCGGGCCGCGCCAGTAGCGCTGCAGCGGTGGTGGCGCCTCGCCCGCGAAGCGCACCCGAAACGCCACGGTGTCGTCGGAAGTCAGGTCGGAGATATCGCCTGGCGACATTTCCTCGGTCAGTCCGGTGCGTGCGCGCTCGGCCGCCGGCGCGCCCCAGAACTGCCCGGCGATGCGCGGGAAGAACAGGAACAGTACCAGTGCGATCGGCACGGCCCGGGCGAGCATTGCGCCGGTCGTGCGGAACGGCGCGAGCGGCGGTCCGGCGCTGCCGGCGCGGGCGACGACCAGCAGTGCTGCAGCCAGCAGCCATACCGTCGGCAGCACCCAGGCGAGCGTCAGCAGCCCCTGGTCGTAGAAAAATGCCGCGAGGCACAGGAACCAGCCGATGAAGATCAGCACGACGTGGTCGCGCGGCCCGCGCGTCTCGAGGAGCTTGAGCGCGGCCATCAGCGTCAGCAGCGCCGTGCCGGCCTCGAGTCCGGCGATCGTGCGGTAACCGAAGGCCACGCCGGCCGTCGCCGCGATGGCGATCACGCCGCGGGTCCAGGCGCCGGGCAGGCGCCAGCCGCGCCGCTCCGCGAGCAGCCGCCAGGCACAGATGCCGAGTGCCAGCGCGGTGACCCACAGGTGCAGGTAGCGGAAATGCGGGCCGAGGGCCGCGAGCAGTCCGGCGAGGGTCCAGCCGAGGCGGCGCAGCCCTTCGCCGGGATCACGCATCGACGGTCACCGGTGCCTCGAACCCGGCCAGCGCAGCGAGGCAGCGCTGCCGTTGCCGCGGGCCGGGCTGCGGCGGGATCTCGAGCCCGGGCAGGCGCAGCCCAAAGACCTGCCCGGCGGCATCCGCGTCCAGGATCCAACGCGCGATGGTCGCGAGGCGCTCCTCGAGATCGGCTCCGGTGGTCGCATCGAGATCGAACACCGGCTCCGGCGCGGTGGTTCCCGAGAATTCCTTGACCAGGAGTTCGCCGCCGCGCGCATGCGCCTTCCAGGCAATGTGACGCGGCGGATCGCCCGGGTGATAGTCCTTGAGGCCGGCGAAGTCCTCGACGCCACGGCTCGCCCGGCCACCCGCGGCGCCGCCGGGTGTCGGTGGCGGGAACGGGGCCCGGTCGACGGGACGCGGATAGACGAGGCAGTGCAGCTGCGGATGTACGACGGCCCAGGCGCGAAACAGCCCGAACGGATGGCGGGTGGCAATCTCGATGCGGTCCAGCCTCACCAGCCCGCGTCGCCGCGCGGGCAGCCGCAGGGCGACGATCGCCTCGCCGGTGGCCGGCAGCGAGACCGGGGCCTCCTCCAGGGCCGGGGTCGCGAGCGCAAGGTCGTGGCGGGCGGCATTGCTGGGGTTGGTGAGTGTGACCCGGAAGATGGCCTCGCCGCCGGCGAACGGCGGTTCGGTGCCGGCTTCGCTGACCGTGACGGACTCGAGGTTGCGGTGGCAGGCCTGCATCGCCACCAGGGCGAGCGCGGCGAGCAGGAATACCAGGCCGAGCCCGAGGTTGTTGCCGTAGTTCAGCGCGCCCAGCAGCATGGCCAGCAGCATCGCCGCAAAGGCGAGGCCGAGGCCGGTGGGCAGGATGTAGATACGGCTGCGGTGCAAGCACACTGGCCCGCGGTCCGGGCCCTGGCGACGCCGGATCCAGCGTCGCATCCATGCTCCGGCCCAGTTCTTCGACAGTCGCATCGTGTCCCCTGTACCCGGCACCGGGCGAATCAGGGTATCGGAACCGCCTTCAGCAGCTCGGCCGCGATCAACAGCGGAGCGCGCAGGTCGGTGGCGTCGCGCGGTCGCAGGCGATGACCGACGACTGCAGGCAGCACGGCCTGCAGGTCCTCCGGCAGCACGCCCGCATGTCCGTGCAGGAAGGCCCAGGCCTGTGCCGAGCGCAGCAGCGAGATGACCGCGCGTGGCGACAGGCCGGCCTGGTAGCGGCCGCTGTCGCGCGAGCTGCGGGCCAGCGCCTGCACGTAATCGAGCAGTGCATCACTCGCGTGCAGCTCCGGGATGCGCTGCTGCAGCGCCAGGATCGCCGGCGGGTCCAGGGCGGCCGGCAGGTCCGCCAGCAGGTCGCGCCGGTCGCGGCCGCGCAGCAGCTGGCGCTCGTGCCCGGGGGCCGGATAGCCGAGTTCGATGCGCATCAGGAAGCGGTCGATCTGTGATTCCGGCAGGGGGAAGGTGCCGACCTGGTACGAAGGATTCTGGGTCGCGACCACGAAGAACGGCTCGGGCAGCGGGTGTGTCTCGCCATCGACCGTGACCTGGCGTTCCTCCATCGCCTCGAGCAGCGCGCTCTGCGCCTTCGGCGTGGCGCGGTTGACCTCGTCGGCCATCAGCAGCTGCGCGAACACCGGACCGCGGTGGAAGCGGAAGCGACCGCTGTCGCGGTCGTAGACCGAAACGCCGATGACATCCGCCGGCAGCAGGTCGCTGGTGAACTGGATGCGCTGGTAGGAAAGGCCGAGCACCCGCGCGAGCGCGTGCGCGAGCGTGGTCTTGCCAACGCCTGGAATGTCCTCGATCAGCAGGTGTCCGCGCGCGAGCAGGCAGCAGAGCGCGAGGCGGATCTCACGCTCCTTGCCGAGCACCACCTGGTTCAGGCTCGCGATCGCGGCGGCGAGCATCGCGCGGCCCCGATCCGGCGATTCAGTGACGGCGTTCACCGCAGCGATGCTACCCGCTCGAGCTGCTCGGTAAGTTGCGCCAGTTCACGCCTGAACTCCTCGACCCGGGTCCGTTCCTGCTGGACGACCTCGGGCGGGGCATTCTGCACGAAGGACTCGCGGGCGAGCTTGGCCTCCGAGCGCGCAAGATCCTGGTCGACCTTGGCGCGCCGCCGGCCGAGGCGAGCGAGCTCCGCCTCGACGTCCACGAGTCCGGCCATCGGCACGAGGATCCGCAGCTCCCCGAGCAGCGCGGTGGCAGCCTGTGGCGCCACCTCACCGGGCCCGAGCGGCCGGACGTCGCTGATGCCCGCGAGGCGCCCGATCGCAGCGGCGTTGCGCGCCTGGCGCTCGAGATCGGCCGCGCCGGCACCCTGCAGCAGCACCGGCAGCTGCCGCGACGGCGCGATGTCGAGCTCGCCGCGGATCTGGCGGATGCCGAGGATGAAGTCCATGACCCAGCGCATCTCGGCCTCGACGGCTGCATCCGTGGCGTCCGGCCGCGTCACCGGGAACGGCTGCAGCATGATCGTCGGCCCGACGGCGCCGGCCCGGGGGGCGACGCGCTGCCAGATTTCCTCGGTGATGAACGGCATCAGCGGATGCAGCAGCCGCAGCAGTACTTCCAGTACCTCGACCAGCGTGCGCCGCGTGCCGCGCTGTTCCGCCACCGCTGCCGGATCGGGTGACTGCAGCACCGGCTTGCTGAACTCCAGGTACCAGTCACAGAACTCGTACCAGGTGAACTCGTAGACGGCCTGGGCGGCGAGATCGAAGCGGTATTCGGCGAAGCCGGTGCGGACCGCCGCGATCGCGGCATCGAGCCGCGAGCGGATCCAGCGATCGGCCAGCGACAGGCTGACCGGCCCGTCGGCGTCCGGTACGGCGGTCGCGAGCAGCACGTAGCGTGCGGCGTTCCACAGCTTGTTGCAGAAGTTTCGATAGCCCTCGACCCGCCCGAGGTCGAAGCGCAGGTCGCGGGACTGGGTCGCGAGCGCGGCAAAGGTGAAGCGCAGCGCATCCGTGCCGTGGGGCGCGATGCCCTGCGGGAACTGCCGCCGCGTGGCCTTCTCGATGGCCGGCGCAAGCTGCGGCTGCATCAGCCCGCTGGTGCGCTTGGCGACCAGTGCCTCGAGGTCGATGCCATCGACGATGTCGAGCGGGTCGATCACGTTGCCCTTCGATTTCGACATCTTCTGGCCGTCGTGGTCGCGGACCAGGCCATGCACATAGACCTCGCGGAACGGGACCTCGTCCATGAAGTGCAGGCCCAGCATGATCATGCGGGCGACCCAGAAGAAGATGATGTCGAAGCCGGTCACCAGCACCGAGGTCGGGTAGAAGCGGCGCAGCTCCGCCGTGTCCGCCGGCCAGCCAAGTGTCGAGAACGGCCACAGCGCCGACGAGAACCAGGTGTCGAGCACGTCCTCGTCCTGCCGCAGGGGTACCTCGGCGGCGAGCGCGTGACGGGTGCGCACCTCGGCCTCGCTGCGACCCACGTACACGGCGCCCTGCGGGTCGTACCAGGCCGGGATCCGGTGGCCCCACCAGAGCTGGCGACTGATGCACCAGTCGCGGATGTTGCGCATCCACTCGAACCAGGTGCGGTCCCAGCTGGCCGGCACGAAGCGGATCCGGCCGCTCTCGACCGCGCGGATCGCCGGTGCTGCGAGCGGTGCGATGCGCACGTACCACTGGTCCGTGAGCCAGGGTTCGATGACGGCGTTGCTGCGGTCACCGCGCGGCACCATCAGCCGGTGCGGCTGGACGGCCGCGAGCAGCCCGGCGGCGTCGAGCTCGGCGACGATGCGGCGGCGCGCCTCGAAGCGGTCGAGGCCGTGGTAGCCCGGCGGCGCGGCGGCGCCGATCGCGGCATCCGCCGTCAGTACGTTGATCAGCGGCAGGTTGTGGCGCTGGCCGACTTCGTAGTCGTTGAAGTCGTGGGCCGGCGTGATCTTGACGCAGCCGGAGCCGAAGGCCGGATCGACGTAGTCATCGGCGATCACCGGGATCTCGCGGTCCGCGAGCGGCAGGCGCAGCATCCGCCCGACCAGGTGCCGGTAGCGCTCGTCGTCCGGGTGCACGGCCACCGCGGCGTCGCCGAGCATGGTCTCGGGACGCGTCGTCGCGACGGTCAGGTGGCCGTCGCCATCGGCCAGCGGATAGCGCAGGTGCCAGAGGCTGCCTTCCTCCTCGACGGACAGCACCTCGAGGTCGGACAGCGCCGTCTTCAATACCGGGTCCCAGTTCACGAGCCGCTGCCCGCGGTAGATCAGGCCCTGCTCGTGCAGGCGCACGAAGGCCTCGATCACGGCCGCCGACAAGCCGGGATCCATCGTGAAGCGGTCGCGGCTCCAGTCCACGGAGGCGCCCATGCGCCGCAGCTGGCGGGCGATCGTGCCGCCGGATTCCTCCTTCCAGCGCCAGACGCGGCGGACGAATTCCTCGCGGCCGAGGTCGTGGCGAGTCAGGCCCTCGGCATCGAGCTGGCGCTCGACCACCATCTGCGTCGCGATGCCGGCGTGGTCCATGCCGGGCTGCCACAGCGTGGCGTCGCCCGTCATGCGATGGAAGCGTGCGAGCGCGTCCATGATCGTGTCCTGGAACGCGTGGCCCATGTGCAGCGTGCCGGTGACATTGGGTGGCGGGATCACGATGCAGTACGCGGGCCCGCTGCCGGCAGGTGCGAACCAGCCCTGCTGCTCCCAGCGCCGGTAGATGCGTTCCTCGAGGTCCTGCGGCGCATAGGCCTTCGCCATGTCGCCCGTGGCGGGGTCCGTCATCAGTCCGAGCCCGTCACGAGGTGCTCGCGCAGCGCGCCGGCAACGAGCTCCGGCAGTGCGGCGCGCAGGCGGTCCATCACCTGCGCGAAAATCACCGCCTCGAGCTCGCGCGCAGCGGTGTTCAGCAGTCCGTCCGTCAGGTTCATGGTGCGCGTGACCAGCGTGGCCTGCAGGGCCGCGATGTCCTCGTCCGACAGCAGGCCCGCCGCGTAGCGCCCGGCCGGCTCCTGGAGCTGCGGCGGCCGCGGGAAGCTGCCGGTCGCATGCAGTTCGACGATATCGGTCAGGATCGGCGGCTCGCGTGCGGCTTCGCGGTTCATGGCTCGCTCCCGGATTCGTGGGTGGCGGGCTCCAGGCCCTGGTCGCGGTAATAGCGGAAACGCCTGCGTCCGAGCTGGCGTCGCGCCCCGTCCGCGTCGACGATCTCGGCAATCCGGGCGTAGCGGCTCCAGCCGGTGGGCACCTCCGTGCCGAGGTTCACCAGCAGATCACCCTGCTCGGGATCCGGGGTCGTCACCCCGGCGAGCACGACCGGTGCAGTGGTGGCCTCGCCCGCGCAGCGTTCGTGCGGCACGAAGCTGCGGTCGGAGAAGGTCCACAACAAATCGTCAAACGCCGTGAGTTCGTCATCGCCGTCAAGCCGCACCCGGACCCGACGCTCGTCCAGGAAGGCCTTCTCGACCAGGCGGCAGGCAAAGCGCAGGCGCGCACCGGTGTCGGCGGTCGGCAGCACGTAGAAGTCGACGCGCGGCCGCTCCATCGTTCACTCCCCGCGCAGCAGCCAGTCGACCAGCAGCGGCACCGGCCGGCCGGTGCTGCCCTTCTGCTTGCCGCTCAGGTAGGCGGTGCCGGCGATGTCGAGATGCGCCCAGCGCAGCCCATCGGTGAACTTCCAGAGGAAACAGGCGGCGGTGATGGCGCCGCCGTCGCGTCCGGCCACGTTGGCCAGGTCGGCGAAGTTGCTCTTCAGCAGGTCGGCGTATTCCTCGGCGACCGGCATGCGCCAGGCGCGGTCGTCGGCGCGCTCGCCGGCGGCGGTCAGGCCCGCGGCCAGCGCATCGTCGGGCGAGAACAGCCCGCAGTAGTGGGCGCCAAGCGCGATCACGCAGGCACCGGTCAGCGTCGCGATGTCGACCACCGCGCGTGGCTTGAAGCGGCGGGCGTAGGTCAGCGCGTCGCAGAGGATCAGGCGGCCCTCCGCATCGGTATTCAGCACCTCGATGGTCTTGCCGGCCATCGAGGTGACGATGTCCCCGGGCTTGGTCGCGCGGCCACTCGGCATGTTCTCGCAGGCGGGCACGATGCCGACCACGTGCTCGGCGGCGCCGATCGTCGCCAGCGCCTTGATCGTGCCGAACACGCTCGCGGCGCCGCTCATGTCGAACTTCATCTCGTCCATGCCGCCCGACTGCTTCAGCGAGATGCCGCCGGTGTCGAAGGTGACGCCCTTGCCGACCAGTACGACTGGCGCGGTGCGCCGCCGCGTGCCGCGATACTCGAGCACGATCAGCCGCGGGGGTTCCTCGGAACCGCGGGTGACCGACAGGAACGAGCCCATGCCAAGGCGGCGGATCGCGGCCCGGTCGAGCACGCGGGCGCGGATACTGCGATGCTCCCGGGCGAGACGGCGGGCCGCCGTCGCCAGATGCGATGGGGTGCAGACGTTGGCGGGGAGGTTGGCGAGATCGCGCATCAGCGCGCTGCCCGCGGCGATGCCTTCACCGTCGCGGATGCCGCGGCGAGCTTCGGCGAGGGCCTCGGTCGGGACCGCCACGCCGACGCGCGCGAGACGGGGCCGCGGCGGCTTGCGGCCGGTCTTCAGGTCCGGGATCCGGTACAGCGCTCCGGCCACGCTCTCGACGGTGAGGCGCGCCGCGTAATATGGATCGAGTCCCGGCACCGGTTCACGCCCGAGGTACAGGACGGCATCGCGGGCGCCACTGCGCGCCAGCCATTGTACGGCCGCGGTCACTCCGCTCCGCCAGGTCTTGCGGCTGTACTTGCCGTCCGGCCCGAGGCCGATCAACAGCAGGCGCTCCGCCGGGCCGGCGACACCCAGGACCGGCATGACCTCGCCAGCCTTGCCGCTGAAGTCGCCGCGCCGCAGTACCCGGCTGATTGCGCCTCCGGCGTGGCGGTCGAGTTCGCGCGCAGAGGCGGTCAGCTGGCCGCGCTCGTGGATGCCGACAACAGCGCAGGCCGTGCGTTGCCGGCCTGCGGGCGCGCCGGTGGCGTGAAACTGCATGGTCGATGGTCTCCGGGGATTGCTGCCGTGACCGCCGCGCCGGTCCCGTTGAGCCGGCCGCGGCGGTGGTTTACCGTGTAGCTCCAGTGTAATCGAAAAGGATGCCGGCGCGCCCCGGGGCGCACGCCAATAACAGCCGTGTTCAGCCGTTTTGACCGCTATGTGCTGCGCGAAGTCACGGTGTCCTGGCTGGCCGTGACCGGCGTGCTGTTCGGGATCCTGATCAGCAACCAGCTGGCCCAGGTACTCGGCCTGGCCGCCAGCCACGGCTTTCCGCGCGAAGTCGTGTTCCGGCTGATCGCACTGACGGCGTTGCAGAATGTCGTGCTGTTCGTACCGATCGGGCTGCTGCTCGCCGTGATGCTCGCACTCGGCCGCCTCTACCACGAGAGTGAAATGACCGCCATGCGGGCTTGCGGCGTCGGTCCGGCGCGACTGTACCGCCCCGTCTTCGCGCTGGCCGTGCCGGTGGCCGTGGCGCTGGCCTGGCTCACGTTCGATATCGGCCCTGCGGCGCGCACCAGCGCCGAGTCGCTGCGCAGCCGGGCCATGCGCGATGCACAGTTCGGCCGTCTCGAGCCGGGCACCTTCCGGACCTTCGCCGGGGGCAACGCCGTGTTCTACGCCGCCCGTACCGGGCCCGACGGCACCCTCGGCGACGTGTTCGTGCAGCGCCAGGTGGGCGATCGGGTCGAGATCGTGGTGGCCGCGAGTGCGGAGCAGCGCATGCTGGAGGGTGGTCGGACCCAGCTGCTGATCCTGCGCGACGGCGAGCGCTACGAGGGCGTCCCCGGCCAGGCCGACTTCCGGCGCATCCGCTTTGCGGAACACGGCATTCCGATCGTGATTCCGGAACCCGGTGCCGGACGCGACCGGCGCGAGCGGCTGAGCACCGCGGTGCTGCTGGCCTCGGATGATCGCAGCGAAGTCGCCGAGTTGCAGCGGCGCGCCTCGCTGCCGGTGATGGTGCTGATGCTCGCACTGCTCGCAGTGCCGCTGGCGGCGCTGCGGCCGCGCGAGGGCCGTTACGCGCGCGTGGCGCTCGCGATCCTGATCTACCTCGTGTATTCCAACCTGCTGTCCGTGGCCCAGGTGTGGATCCAGCGCGGCACGCTCGAGCCCGGCATCGGAGTCTGGTGGGTGCATGCGCTGGCGGCGGCCGGCGGCCTGTGGCTGCTGGACCGCCAGAGTCCGCTGCTGCAACGGCTCCGGCCGGCCGGGGCCGCACGATGAAGCTGCTCGACCGTTATCTCGCGCGCACGGTGCTCTCGTTCACGGGCATGGTGCTCGCCGTGCTGCTGGCGCTGGCGACGCTGATGATCTTCATCGAACAGCAGGACGACATCGGCAAGGGCAGCTACGACCTCGGGGCCGCGTTCCTGTTCACGCTGCTGTCATTGCCGCAGTACGCCTATGAACTGCTGCCGATCGCCGCGCTGATCGGCGCGATTCTCGGACTCGGCTCGCTCGCCCGGGACAGCGAGCTGACCGTGCTGCGTGCGGCCGGCGTGTCGGTCGTGCGCATCGCCGCGGCCGCGGGACTCGCCGGAGTGGTGCTGGCGGGCGTCCTGTGGCTGCTCGGCGAGCACCTGGCACCGCCGGCGCGGGACTACGCGCGCTACCAGAAGGTCTTCGCGATGAATGCGGAGCTCGAGATCGCGGGTCGCAGCAGCGCCTGGGTGCGCCAGGGACCGTGGTTCATCAACGTGCGGCAGCAGACGGCCGACCGGCTGTTTGGCAGCGTGTTCCTGTTCCGGCTCGATGCGGAGCGCCGGCTCGAGCGCGTCGGCCGGGCTGATACGGCGGCGCAGGATCCCGACGGGCACTGGATCCTGACCCGCTACGCCGAGTCCCACCTGTCCGCGGACCGGGTCGAGACCCGCGCCAGCGAGCGGGAACAGACCGACGCCGACTTCAATGCGGAATTCCTCGGTCTCGCGGTCACCGAGCCGCGGGCGCAGCCCCTGCGCAGCCTGCGCTCCTATCTCGCGCACCTGCGAGCCAACGACCTCGATACGCGGGCTACGGAGATCCAGTACTGGTCGCGGCTGGCCCGGCTCGCCGCGGCCATCGTGGTCTGCATATTCGCCGTGCCCTTTGCCTTCGGGCCGCTGCGTTCCGCCGGGGCCGGTGCCCGCAGCGTGGTCGGCATCGTGATCGGCATCCTGTTCGTGCTGCTCACGCAGACGCTCGAGAACAGTGGTCAGGTGTACCGGCTCGATCCGCAACTGGTGGCCTGGGGGCCAACCGCGCTGCTCGCGGTGATCGCGATGGGCGCGATCTGGCGCACGCGCTAGCGGGGCGGAGCGAGCGCGTGCAGTTGCGCGACCACCTCCGCCCAGTGATCGGGATCGGGCGCACGGTTGTTGGTGAGACTGACCGCGTCGGCGATGCCCGCCAGCCGTTCCGTGATCGCTGCCGCAATCGAACCGCGCGGGCCGACGACTGCGATGGCATCCAGGAGCGTGTCGGGGATCAGCGCCGCCATGTCGTCCCAGCGCCCCTGCTTCGACAGCGCGTTCAGCTCGAGGTGCAGGTCACCCAGTCCGTGGCAGTCGAGCGTCGAGCGGTACGCCGGCGTCGAGCCGTAGAAGGCGAGCTGCTTCTTTGCCGCGGCCCGGATCGGCGCGAGTTCCTCCTCGCTGTCGGCGGCGACGACCAGAGTGGCGCAGATGACCTCGAAGTCCTCGCGGCGCCGTCCCGACTTGTGGAGTCCGTGCTGCAGCGCGGGCAGCATGTTCTCCAGCAGTGACTTGCGGGTGTGGAACGGGTGGGCGATGAAGCCGTCCGCAACCTCGCCCGCGACCGCGGTGGTGAGCGGCCCGAAGCCGCCGGTCAGGATTGGCGGCCGCCCGAAGGGGTTCGGTCCGGGATTGAAGGCCGGGATCATCAGCGTGTGCTGGTAGAACTCACCGCGGAAGTCGAGCGGCCGCAGGCCCTCCCAGGCATCCCAGATCGCACGGATCGCGAGCACCATCTCGCGCATCCGCGCCGCCGGTCTTGACCACGGTGCGCTGTAGCGCTTCTCGATGTGCGGACGCACCTGCGAGCCCAGGCCCAGCATGAAGCGGCCCGCGGTGATCAGCTGCAGGTCATGGCCGAGGTTCGCGAGCGTCATCGGATTGCGCGCAAACGCGATCGCGACCGCCGTGCCCAGCCGGAGCCGCCGGGTGCGGTCGGCGGCGAGGACCAGCGGCAGGAAGGGATCGTGGCGCGCCTCGAACGAAAAGGCGCCGTCGTAGCCGATCTCCTCGAGCCGCGGGTACAGCGTGCGCGCATCGCGCGGATCCTCGAGCGGTGCCGTCGTGAAGACCTTCATCGGGTACCTGCGGCGCTCGGCACGATGCGGCTGCCACAGAGGCGATCCTGCAGCGTCCCGCCGGCGCGGTCCAGCCACAGCCAGAGGTAATTGCCGGGCGCGGGCGCCAGCAGCAGCAGGCCGGCGAGGTCCACGGCCGACCAGCCGGGTCCGCGCAGCAGCCACAGGCCGGCCACCGTGGCGAGCACGAGCACGAGGCCGGTGCCGAAGCGCGTGAGTGCGGCGCGCCAGTCGGGCACGCCCCCGGTGCGCCCCTCGATGCGGATCTTCCAGGCCATCATGCCGAGTGTCTGGCCCCCGCGGGTCCAGGACCAGCCGAAATAGCCGAAGGCGAGCGCGGCCAGGTAAAGGCGATAAATATAGGCGACCGGGCCCTGTGCCGCCGCCGTGATCGCTTCGCCTCCGGACAGCGGCAGCACGAGCACCGTGCCGACGAACAGGATCGCGAGGACCAGCAGCAGGTCATAGGCGAGGGCAGCCAGGCGACGGAAAACACCAGCGATGGGCATGGGAACATCCGGGCGGGGTCGCGCACAGCGTAGTCGCCGGCGGCGCGATCCGCCAGACGGGCGCCCGATCAGTGTGCGCTGGTGTTGCTGTCCGGCGGCTCGATCGCGGAACGGCGGGTGCGCAGGATCTGCCGGATCTGTGCGATGTCCGGTCGGCCGGCGATGCGTGCGATGGCTTCCGGCAGCTCGTGCCACTCGCGACCCCAGCTCAGCAGTCGCTGGGCGTCCTTGATGACGGCCGTGACAGTCGTGTCGTTGGTCGGCTTTGCTGGCTTTGACGCGGCGCGGCCCCTGGGCGCCGCGGCCTTTGGCGGCGCGGCTCCCGGGCGCAGGACGGTCGAGGTGCTGGTCGATGAAGTGGACTTTGTCACCGCTGGTGACTCCAGCTGCCGCTCGTGCTCGGGCTCGGCGAGCGGTACGAATCGTTCCACGTGCTGGGAACCGACCAGGTTGGTCAGGAAGGTCATCATTTCCAGCGCCTCGGACAGCGACGGATCGCCAGCCGAAAGTCGTGTCTGCACGATCTGCTGCAGGTCCGCGAGGCGCTGGCGCGCGAGGTCGATCACCCAGCGGGTCGGGCGCTGGTGCTTGGGCCAGGGCTGGACCAGCCAGTACTGGTCGTCGGGGAGGGCAGCGTAGCGGCTGTGCAGCTCCAGGCTCTTCTGCCATTTCTGCAGCAGCTGCAGCACGCGTTCGTCGGCCGGGGTCATGGCGGTACACCGCGGTGGCTGGCTTGGCAGTTGAACATAAGGGAAAGGCCGGCCGCGCGCAGCCACATTCGCCGGACTCCTTGATGCCGGTCACAGTCATCGGTCCCCGGGGCGGGAGATCTGCCCGGCCTCGTGGGTTGACCGACCGGTGTGCCGGCCGCAGACTCGGCCCGATGTGTGGAATTGCCGGTTACTGGTCCGTTGCTCCCGTTGAGCCGGAGACACTGGCGGTCTTCACCGACCTGCTGGCACATCGCGGACCGGACGGCTCCGGGTACCTGACTGCTGATGGCGGTCGCCTGGGGCTCGGGCATCGCCGCCTTTCCATTCTGGATCCGGACGAACGTTCGCGGCAGCCGATGCTGAGCAACGACGGCCGCCATGCGATCGTCTTCAACGGCGAGATCTACAATTTCCTGGAAATCCGCGCCGAGCTGCAGGCCCGGGGCCACGCGTTCCACACCGAATCCGATACGGAAGTGATCCTGCGCGCGTATGCGGAATGGGGAGCCGCATGCCAGGACCGGTTCAATGGCATGTGGGCCTTCGTGATCTGGGACAACGTGGCCCGGCAGCTGTTCTTTTCGCGGGATCGCTTTGGGGTCAAGCCGTTGCTGGTCATGGCTACCTCGCGGGGGATCGCGTTCGCGTCCGAGGCCAAGGCCTTTGCCGCGCTGTCCTGGGCGGCCGGGATCACGGCAATCCGGGCCGGTACCTGCGCGACCATCACCGGGCCGACCGCGCCGCTCGAGGTCAGTCGCTGGTGGCAGCCGCTCGACCACATACACGCGGTGTCCGCTTCGTATCCGGAGCAGGTCGCCCGCTTCCGCGAGCTCTTTCGTGATGCCTGTCGACTGCGCCTGCGCAGTGACGTGCCGGTCGGTACGGCCATCAGTGGCGGCATGGACTCATCGGCGGTGCTGGCGATGGTGAATGCCCTCGGCGTCGAGTCGGTGGCCCGCCGTCCCTGCGACTGGTCGCGGGCCTTTACCGTTGTGGCACCGGGAACCGAGCATGACGAACTGGAATACGCGACCGCCGCCTGCAAGGCCGCTGACGTGGAGCCGGTCGTCGTAGACCTGTTCCGGCGCTGCAACCCGGATGATATCGACGAATACCTGTACCTGACCGACGGCATGCCGCTGACGAACCTGTCGGCCTGGTATCTCTATCGCTCGATGCAGCAGCAGGGCATCCGGGTGTCGATGGATGGACAGGGCGCCGACGAGATCCTGGCCGGTTACTACTGGGATGCGATGCGTACGCTGCGTCTCGAAGGCTCCTGGCTCCGGCGACCCCGGCGCACGCTGGATCTGGTCCGGACCATCTCGGCCATGACGCGCGGCAGTCCCTACATCCGGATCGGCGCGAAGGAACTGCTCACCAATTCATCGACCTCGCTGCGCCGGATCGCCGGGCGGATCTCCCGCCGGCAGTCCCGGGAACCGCTGCTCTTCGGCCAGGGACATGACGCCGAGTGCCGGGAAATGACCCGGCAGCTCCCGCCGCTCAACTCGATCCTGTTCATGGCCGTCAACGACAGCATCCAGAACCTGCTGCAGCGCTACGACTTGCTCAGCATGTCCAGTGGTCTCGAGATCCGCATGCCGTTCCTCGACTGGCGACTGGTTTCCTACACGCTGTCCCTGCCGGCGGAGAGCATCCTGGGCAATGGCTTCACGAAGCGCATCCTGCGTGACGCGATGGCCCCGTATCTGCCGCCGAAGATCCTGCGGCGCAAGCGCAAGCTGCAGTTCCAGGGGCCGGTCCGGGAGCTGCTGCGGGGGCCGCTCCGGTCCTGGATCGAGTCCTTCCCGGACCTCGGTGCTGCGGCCGCGGAGGTGCTGGCCACAGGTACCTACGGGCAGGTCCGGGATCTCGGCGACCGCCTCGTGACCAAATGGAATCAGCAGACCGGCCAGCGCCTCGCCAGTGCCCGGATCGCGGCGCTGCAGAAGCGACATCGGGCGGATCCTGAGGCGCTGCATCGGCGCATGCGATGGATGGCGCTCCCAGAGGGATTCGAGCCCTCGTACCAGCCTTGATTGGAGGCCATGGGGGCCTTTTTTGCGTTCGTCAGATTCTGGTGCCAAAATGGCGCCACGTTGCGGAGGATGAGGAACAGGATCATGGCGAATACTGCCAAGCCAGCGCGTCGGTCTCGTGCCGTCGCCAACGACTCCGCCCGGGGCCGCGTGAGCGCGCGGCTGCCCAAAGCCCTGCAGAGCCGCCTCGCGGCGGCTGCGGAACTGGTCGGCGCCACGGTCAATCAGTTCATGGTCCAGGCCGCGCTGGAGAAGGCCGAGCAGGTGATCGAACATGAGCGCGTCATCAAGCTGTCGACGCGGGACGTGCAGCAGCTCCTGACTGCGCTCGAATGCCCGCGGCCGCCCAATGACAGGCTGCAGGCTGCTCTGGTCCGGCACCGGGAGCTGATGCGTGGACCTTCGGATCGAACTGCTGCGTAAAGGGCACCGGCCCGAGGACTTCGACTGCGGCAAGCCGCAGCTGAACGAATGGCTGCATCGGTTTGCCCTGCAGCAGCAGGACAAGAACTATGCCAGGACGCGGGTGGTGGTCGACGAAAAAGACCCCGGCGGCGTCCTGGGCTACTACTCTTTGTTGCCTTGCCAACTCGATACCCAGCACTTCCCAGCAGCCAGGAAGCTGCCGCAGCGACTTCCCTGCCTGCTGCTCGGCAAGCTCGCGGTTGCAGTGAAATCGATGCAGCAGGGGATCGGCGCCTTGCTGTTGGCCGATGCGATCGACCGCACGCGCCTGGCGATCGCTGAAGTGGGCGGCATCGGCCTGTTCGTTGAGGCGATCGATGACGAGGCCCGGTCGTTCTATCGTCACTTCGGCTTCGAGGCCTTCCGTGATGATGACAGGCGCCTGTTCCTGAACGTCGCCTGGCCGTGAGTCGTGGGGAATGCGAGGTCGGACCCATGCCGGGCTGGACGATGGCTCAGCAGACCGGCACCAGCCAAGCCATGATCGAAGAGGGGCTTCCTTTCGTTTCATGACGTTCGCGATGCACGATCTCGCGCGCCGGTTCGACCAGGTCGGCAGCCCGAACGTTCACGCGACAAAGGAGCTGCGCCGGGGGAGGCTCCGCCGGTTTGATCGCGCGGAGGACGTAAATGACTGATCTCCATGCCAAGAATTGAGGGGGGCATCGAGGAGTTGCTGCCACTCATCCTCACACTGCTCGCAACCGGTACGCCATTGCCGGCGAAGTCAGTTGCGGTCAAGGTCGAGTGTGAACATACGGTTCGATGAGTTCAATCGTGTTGAGGTCCGGGTAACTGTTCTGTGATATTCTTCGCCGATGATTCGTTCCGGCACCCTACGATTGTGGATCGCGCTAATGGTGCTCGCGAGTTTCGCGGTACCGGCCATTGGCGCGCATCTCCATCTGTGCCTCGACGGCGCGGGGACCGAGCCACTGGCCAGTGTGCACATCGCCGACGTCAGCGGCCTTCATCCGGAGAGCGCGGACTCCGGTCATGATGATGTAGACCTGAGCCTCGGTCCGGAGGCGTTGTTCAAGAAGTTCGGTGCTGAGCCGGATGGCCAGAATGTTTTGCCGTCGGTGCGCGTGCTGTTGGTTCGGCCGGTAACAACTGTCGGCGATCCGCAGCGTCGAACCTCGACCCGAATCGTTCGAGCCGTTCAGCATCGGATTCTGCCGCCGCTGCGGGCACCTCCGGTCTAAACCTCCCTGCGTTTCTAGACGATTCGTTTGGCCGGCGCTGACTGCGTCGGCCGCTGCCTTGGGAGGCATTCATGCGCGTCTTTTCCGTGCGCCCCTTCGCGGGGCGTGCCGGCATCCTTGGCTTGATCGCCGTGTTGTCATTCCTGACCCTCGCCGTAGCAGCGGAGCCACGCCACAATACGGCACAGGGTGACGATCCGGCGGGAGTTCTGACACTCGAAGCGGCAGTCGCAGCAACGCTTGCCCGGAATCCGGACCTCGCGGCCAGCAGCTTCACGCTCAAGGCCGCTGCAGCGCGCATCATGCAGGCACAGCTGCGGCCAAATCCGGAGTTATCAGTCGAGATCGAGAACTTTGCTGGCAGCGGCGTCCTGCAGGGAATCGACGGCCTCGAAAGTACACTCAGCCTGAGCCAGGTGGTCGAACTGGGTGGCAAGCGCCGGCTGCGCTCAGACCTTGCCTTGATGGACCGCGATCTGCTGGGAGTCGAACGCCAGGCGCAGGAACTGGATGTGCTCGTCGAAGTGACCCGTCGGTTCATCGCGCTCGTCGCCGCTCAGGACCGTGTGGCACTCGCCGCGATGACGAGCGCGATCGCGCAGCGCACGCTCGAGGCCGTCGCGATTCGGGTGCAGGCAGCGCGATCGCCGGAAGCCGAGCTCAGCCGCGCCAGCATTGCGCTAACCCGTGCGCGCGTAGAAGTGCAGCAGGCTGAAAGCGCGATGCGCGCCGCGCGCCAGGTGCTGGCGGCACTCTGGGGCAGCCAGCACCCGGGCTTCACCGAGGCGAGCGGCGATCTCCTGACCCTCCGGCCGGTCAAACCGCTGGAAGCCTTGCTTGCGGCGCTGGAAGGAAACCCTGACTACCTGCGCTTTGCGTCCGAGGCGCGGCTGCGGGATGCCGAGCTGCGCTTGGCTCGTGCGCAGGCGCGCCCGAATATCGTATTCGGCCTCGGCATGCGGCGCCTTGAAGAGGGGAAGGACTTGGCGCTCGTCGTGGGTTTTTCGATGCCGCTGCCGCTGTCGGACCGCAATCAGGGTGGAATCCGCGAGGCGGAGATGCTCCGAGCACAGACGGACGCGCAGCGGCAGGCGGCCCTGACACGGGCCCGGGCGACCGTGTTCGCCCTGTATCAGGAGCTGATCGCGACGGGCGCTCGCGTCGAGACCCTGCGCAGCGGCGCGCTGGCGGAGGCGCAGCAGGCCCTGGAGCAGACTCAATACGGCTACGACCGCGGCCGCTTCTCGTATCTCGAACTTGCGACCGCGCAACAGGAACTGCTCGACCTGCGCGCCGCGATCATCGACGCGGCGGCGGACTACCACCGCCTGCTCGCCGAGATAGAGCGCCTGACCAACGAAACACTTGGACTCGAACTGCCATGAACTCGAGGCGAGATGCCATGAAACGAACGGCCCCCATCCTGGTGACACTGATTGTGATCATGCTCTCCGCATGCGGCGGCGAACCATCCGCCGGTCCGCGAGGTGGGCCCCCGGAAGCGTACGCCGACGAGAGTCACGCAGCAGGCGAGGGCGAAGACAATGCCAACCGGGTCGAGCTGACACCGGAACAGATCTCGAGCGCACGGATCGGCATCGCCAGCGCGGGGCCAGCCAGCGTGCGCGAGCGACAGACGCTTTACGGCGTGATCGCCCCAAACGCTGAGCGCGTCCGCGATGTGACGGCACGATTTCCGGGAGTCATTCGTAACATCACGAAGCGTGTTGGCGATACCGTGCGGCAGGGCGAGACGCTCGCGACGGTCGAGAGTAACGAAAGCCTGCAGACCTATGTGGTGACCTCGCCGCTCAGCGGAGTGATCACTGGGCGCAATGCCAACCCGGGCGAGAACACCGGCGACAAGGCGCTGCTTGCGGTCGCCGACCTGTCGACAGTCTGGGTAGAACTGGCGCTGTTTCCGCGCGATATCGCCGAGGTCCGGGTCGGGCAGGCGGTCCGCGTCTGGGGCGCCGATAGCACCCTGAATGCGGACGGCAACGTGGTCTACGTGGCGCCATTTGGCAGCAGCACCAGCCAGACGCTCACTGCGCGGGTGTTGCTCGACAACGCGAACCGCAGGTGGCCGCCCGGTCTCTACGTGACCGCGGAACTGACACTGGCGACTACCTCGGTACCGCTTGCGGTGCGCAGCGAGGCACTGCAGACAATCGAGGACCGGACCGTCGTGTTCGTACAAAACGCGGAAGGATTCGAGGCCAGAACCGTGCAGGTCGGTCGCAGCGATGGCGAGATCGCCGAGGTTCTAACGGGCATCGAGCCTGGCGAGACCTATGCGGCCGCCAACAGCTTTATCCTCAAGGCGGAGCTCGGCAAAGGCGCGGCCGAGCATGGCCACTGAGGGGGAACTCCAGTGATAGACGCACAACTTGGTTTCTCGATTGCCCGGCGCTGGGTGATACTGTTTCTGGTCCTGATTGTGGCCGCCATCGGCATCTGGAACTACCAGCGGCTGCCGATCGATGCGGTTCCGGACATCACCAACGTGCAGGTGCAGATCAACACGCAGGCGCCCGGGTACTCACCGCTGGAGGTCGAGCAGCGGATCACCTATCTCGTCGAGACCGCCATCTCCGGGCTGCCGCGCGTCGAGTACACACGCTCGCTGTCGCGCTATGGCCTGTCGCAGGTCACAGTCGTGTTCGCCGATGGCACCGACATCTACTTCGCGCGCAATCTGGTCAACGAACGTCTGCAGCAAGCTCGAAGTCAGTTGCCGGAGGACATCGAACCCGAAATGGGACCCGTGGCAACCGGCCTCGGCGAAATCTTCCTGTATACGGTGCAGGCCGAGGAAGGAGCGCGACAGTCGGACGGGCGGGCGTTCGACGCTACCGCCTTGCGTACGCTCCAGGACTGGGTAATTCGGCCGCAATTGCGCCAAGTGCCGGGTGTCACTGAGGTCAACACGATCGGCGGGTACGAGAAGGAGTTTCACGTGACGCCGGATCCCGCAAGGCTGTTGGCCTTCGGCCTGTCGTTCGAGGACATCGTGAACGCGATCAAGCAGAATAACGCCAGCGTCGGTGCGGGCTACATCGAGCGCAGCGGCGAGCAGTATCTGATCCGTTCGCCCGGCCAGGTGGCGGACATCGCCGGCGTCGAACGGGTGGTCGTGACCCACCGGGATGGCGTACCAGTGACCGTCCGCGACGTCGCGGAGGTCGCGCTCGGCAAACAGTTACGCACCGGTGCCGCTACGCGCGACGGCCAGGAAACAGTACTGGGCACGGCCGTCATGCTGATCGGCGAAAACAGCCGCACGGTGTCGGCGGCGGTCGCCATGAAGCTCGCCGAAGTCAACGGGACCTTGCCGGAGGGGGTGACTGCCGAGCCTGTTTACAACCGCACCGCGCTCGTGGAGAAGACCATTACCACGGTGCAGAAAAACCTGCTGGAAGGTGCGCTGCTCGTTGTTGCGGTACTGCTGCTGATGCTCGGCAACATCCGTGCCGCAGTCCTGACCGCGATGGTGATACCGCTCTCCATGCTGATGCTGATTACGGGCATGTTGGAGTCTGGGGTCAGCGCCAACCTGATGAGTCTCGGCGCGCTGGACTTTGGCTTGATCGTTGATGGCGCCATCATCATTGTCGAGAATTGCATCGTGCGCCTGGGACTGAGGCAGCATCACGAGGGGCGACTGCTGACGCTCGACGAGCGCTTGCATACCGTATTCGTGGCAACCCGCGAGGTTTTCACGCCGAGCCTCGTGAGCGTGCTGGTCGTGATCCTGGTCAACCTGCCCATCCTCACGCTTACGGGCGTGGAGGGAAAGATGTTCCGGCCGATGGCGCTCGCCGTAATCATTGCGCTGCTCGCCGCGCTCATCCTGTCACTTACGTTTGTGCCGGCGGCGGTGGCGGTCTTTCTCCGCGGTAGGATCGAAGAGAAGGAGAATGCCATAGTGCGCGCAGCACGGCGCGTGTACGGACCCGTGCTGCAGGCATCGCTGCGATGGCGGCTGCCCATCCTCGGCGGAGCCCTGGCGTTTGTCCTGCTTTGCGGGGGGCTTGCCACGCGCCTGGGATCGGAGTTCATACCGAGCCTCAACGAGGGCGACTTGGCGGTGCAGGCCCTGCGCATTCCCGGCACTAGCCTGACCCAGTCCCTGGAGATGCAGTTGCAGCTCGAGCGCGCTCTCGCGGATATGCCGGAAGTGAAGACCTATTTCTCTCGCGTCGGCACGGCCGAAGTAGCGACCGATCCGATGCCGCCGAACATTTCGGATGGCTATGTGATGCTCGAAGATCGCGAATCCTGGCCAGATCCGGGAAGATCCCTGGACGAAGTCGTGACGGAGATCGAGGCGCGTCTGGAGGACCAGCCCGGCAACGCCTTCGAGATCAGTCAGCCGATCGAACTGCGCTTCAATGAGCTGATCTCCGGCGTGCGGTCGGACCTGGGCATCAAGGTCTACGGTGACGACCTCGACCAATTGCTGAGCACGGGCAAGACGATCGCCACCGTCCTGAGTCGCGTTCCCGGCGCCGAAGGCGTGAAAGTGGAGCAGGTGGCGGGGTTGCCCGTATTATCCGTGGAGCCCGATCGTGCGGCGCTATACCGTTACGGACTGAATGTCGCCGACCTTCAACACGTGCTGGCTGCCGCCACCGGCGGCGAGGAGTCCGGTCAGATTTTTGAGGGCGATCGACGTTTCGCATTGATCGTGCGCCTGCCGGAACACGTTCGCGGCGACGTCGATGCGCTACGGCACCTTCCCATCCCGTTGAAGCAGGGCGGCTTCGTTCCGCTCGAAGAGGTCGCGAATCTGAATATTGCTCTCGGGCCGAACCAGATCAGCCGCGAGAATGGTAAGCGGCGGCTGGTCGTGACTGCCAACGTCACGGGACGCGACCTCGGCGGATTCGTGGCGGAGGCGCGCACCACGATCGAGCGGCAGGTCACGCTGCCGCCCGCGTACTGGCTGGAGTATGGCGGGACCTTCGAGCAGCTCGAATCGGCGACCCGGCGCCTGACCCTGCTCGTGCCGCTGACCCTCGTGTTGATTTTCGCGCTGCTGCTGATGACGTTCGGTTCAGCCAGGGACGCGGCACTCGTATTCAGCGGCGTGCCGTTGGCGCTGACCGGAGGCGTGATCTCGCTATGGCTGCGCGACATTCCGCTATCGATCACAGCTGGTGTCGGTTTCATCACGCTGTCCGGCGTGGCCGTGCTGACCGGCGTCGTCATGGTATCCGCCTTCCGCGACCGGCTTACCGACGGTGCATCCATCGACGCGGCGATCCATGAGGGCGCTACATTGCGACTGCGCCCGATCCTGATGGTTTCGCTGGTCGCGGCGCTCGGATTCTTGCCGATGGCGCTCAACACGGGAACCGGAGCGGAAGTGCAGCGCCCGCTCGCAACCGTCGTCATCGGCGGGATCATTTCTTCGACGCTACTCACGCTGCTGGTGCTTCCGGGCCTTTATCGTATGACTTGGCAGCAGCGCGAGCTGGTGCCCGAAGGCAATGCGCTCAAGGAGCCAATCGCATGAAGCAGGTCAAGGCCTATATTCATCACGTGCGCACCAACGCTGTGGTTCAGGCGTTGACCGATGCCGGTTACCGCAATTTGGCGCTGCTCGATGCCCAGAGCACGCTAAGTGCCCTGAGCGACGAGGAGAGAAATTTCTCTTCGGAAGGCGGCGGTCTGCTGATCGGCGTGGCGCGGCTCGAACTGGTATGCGAAGACACTGAGGTGGACGCCGTCGTCGCGATCGTCCGCGCGCACGGCCGGATCGGACCGCAGGTATCCGGCTGGATCCACCTGAGCGGGATCGATCAGGCGCTCCCGATCGGTGGCGAGCCATGAGCGCGCGATGACGGGTGGGCACGCACATCCGCACGCGCCGGCCGGGGCCGAGCCGAGCAGCGAGCGACGTCTCTGGATTGCGCTCGCTCTGACCGGAACGTTTCTGGCGGTCGAGGTGATCGCGAGCTTCCTTACAGGAAGTCTCGCGTTGCTGTCGGATGCCGGTCACATGGCGACGGACGTCGCCGGCCTCGGGATCGCACTGATGGCCATTCGCATCGGTCGCCGGCCTGCGGATGAGCGTCGTAGCTTCGGGTATCGGCGCTCGGAGATCCTGGCGGCCGCCATCAACGCGGCGGGCCTCTTCGTGGTGGTGGTCTATGTGCTGCTGGAGGCCGTAGGCCGTCTGCGCGCGCCAGCTGCGGTCGATGCGACGGGCATGCTGCTCGTGGCCGCGCTGGGGCTGATCATCAATGCGATCGCCATGCGACTGCTTTACACGGGCCAGAAGGCGAGCATCAATGTGCGCAGCGCCTACCTGGAGGTCTGGGCCGACTTCCTGGGTTCCGTCGCAGTCCTTGCGGCTGCCACGCTGATCGCCTTCACGGGGGTGACCTGGGTCGACCCGTTGGCCGCCATGCTCATCGCGCTTTGGATTCTGCCACGCGGCTGGTCATTGCTGCGAGCTGCGATGCATGTGTTGCTCGAGGGTACGCCGGAAGGACTCGATCCGGAGGCAGTCAAGCGCACAATCGTGTCGATCGGCGGCGTTCGGCGCGTGCACGACTTGCACCTCTGGTCCATCACCACTGGCGTGCCATTGCTCACGGCGCACGTCGAGCTGGAAACGCTGGACAATTGGGATGCGCAGCTGGCGGCGCTTCGACGCGCAATTCTGGAGAATCACCAGATCGGCCACGTGACCGTCCAGCCGGAAGTCATGCAGTCCTGCCGTGTGAGTTGCAGCCCGGAGGAATGCGTTCGTGAGTAGCGGGCAGCGAGGCGACCGGTCACGGTTGCCAGGCTGATGTCGCGTGTAAGTCGCTGAAAAGATGGCGCTCCCAGAGGGATTCGAACCCTCGTACCAGCCTTGAGAGGGCTGTGTCCTGGGCCTCTAGACGATGGGAGCGAGGCGATCATGCGCAATCCGCGCTGGGCCGGATTCCGGACGCTGCTATTATATCGGGCTGTCATCCGACCTCAAGCGGACCAGGAATTTCTTGAACCAGGCCAATGACCGGGGCGCCGCCCCGGTAATCGTTCCCCGCGCCGAGCATCCGATCTCCAGGTCGCAGATCCCCGGCGGCGCCCTGAAGACGCTGTACCGGCTGCGCGATGCCGGCTACCAGGCCTTCCTGGTCGGTGGTTGCGTGCGCGACATCCTGATCGGCATCGAGCCGAAGGATTTCGACGTCGCGACCGATGCGCTGCCCGAGGATGTGCGCCACCTGTTCCGCAACAGCCGGCTGATCGGCCGGCGCTTCCGGCTCGCGCACGTGCGCTTCGGGCCGCAGATCATCGAGGTCGCGACCTTTCGCGCCGAGCATGCACCAGCGGAGCCGGACGAGGAGGAGGGCGAGGAGGTCGAGGAGCCGGCCGCCAGCGGCGCACGCGTGCACGACGTGCACGGGCGACTGTTGCGCGACAATGTCTACGGCACGATCGACCAGGATGTCTGGCGGCGCGATTTCACCTGCAATGCCCTCTACTACAACATCGCCGACTTCTCGATCTGGGACTACGTCGGCGGTTTCGCCGACATCCACGCGCGCACGCTGCGGCTGATCGGCGACCCGGAAACCCGTTACCGCGAGGATCCGGTGCGCATGCTGCGCGCGGTGCGATTCGAGGCCAAGCTCGGGTTCACGCTCGACCCCGCGACCCGCGAGCCGTTCGGGCGGCTCGGCAACCTGCTCGACAGCATTCCGCCGGCGCGCCTGCTGGACGAGTTCCAGAAGCTGTTCATGGCCGGATTCGGCGAGCGCGCCTTCCAGCTGCTGCTCGAGTACGGCATGCTCGAGCACCTGTTTCCGGTGACCGCGGCCCACCTCGCGCGGGAGCCGGACGGGATGGCCGCGCGGCTGATCCGGGCCGGGCTCGAGAACACGGATCGCCGCATCGCCGAGGACCGGCCGGTGACGCCGATGTTCCTGTTCGCGGTGCTGCTCTTCGGGCCGGTGTCGGAGGCGGCGCAGCGGCGCTTCGAGACCGGTGCGCATCCCGGCCAGGCGATCGCCGAGGCCGTGGACGAGGTCGCCGGTGCCCAGAACCGCCGCATCGGCATTCCGAAGCGCTTCTGGGGGCCGATGCGCGAGATGCTGGCATTGCAGCCGCGCTTTCACCGCCGCGAGGGGCGGCGGGCGCTCGGCTTCGTGGCTCATCCGCGCTTCCGGGCGGCCTACGATTTCCTGTTGCTGCGCGCCGCTGCGGGCGCCGAGGACCCGGCGATCGCGGACTGGTGGACGGAACTGCAGCAACTCCCGCGCGACGAGCAGGAACGACGGGTTGCCGCAACCCCGGCTGCGGAGCCGGGCACCGCCGGCGCTCCGCGTCGCCGGCGTCCACGCAACCGGCGTCGCCGCGCCCCCGCGCCAGAAGCCTGAGCGGCGCGATGCGGTGGCGGCCGGCGTATGTCGGGCTCGGCAGCAACCTCGATGATCCGGAGCGCCAGGTCGTGGACGGGTTCGCGCGGCTCGTGGCCCTGCCTGGATCGCGCCTCGTGCTCCGCTCGGGACTGTGGAGCTCGGCCCCGCTCGGCCCGCCGGACCAGCCGGATTTCGTCAATGCCGTGGCCGGGCTGCTGACGGCGCTCGAACCGCTGGCGCTGCTCGGTGAACTGCGGGCGATCGAGCGCGCCCAGGGCAAGGTCGAGCCCTCAATACGCTGGGGGCCGCGCCGGATCGACCTCGACCTGTTGCTGCTCGGCGAGCTGTGCTGCGATTCGGGCGGTCTGCAACTGCCGCATCCGGGACTGCATCAGCGCAACTTCGTACTGTATCCTCTCGCGGAAATCGCCCCGGAGCTGTGGGTGCCCGGGCACGGCCGGGTGCGTATGCTCCTGGGCCAGGTCGGTGGTGATGGCGTCCGGCCGCTCGGGAAATGGGGATCCGGTGAGCGCAGCAAAGCACAGTGACTGGCCACACCGCCTGGTGGTGGTCGAGGGACTGATCGGGGTCGGCAAGACCAGCCTGGCGGAGCGGCTGGCTGCCGCCGTGGGCGCCGAAACCGTGTTCGAACAGGCGCACGAGAACCCGTTCCTCGAGCGCTTCTACCGGGATCCGAAAGCGGCGGCGTTCCCGGCCCAGCTCTTCTTCCTGTTCCAGCGCGCGCGCCAGCTCGGGGCGCTGCGCCAGCAGGACCTGTTCGCACCAGTGCGGATCGCGGATTACCTGCTGGAAAAGGACCGGCTGTTTGCGCGCGTGACGCTCGACGACGACGAGTTCGCGCTGTACGACCAGGTCTATGCGCGCCTGGCGCTCGAGGCTCCACGGCCGGACCTGGTGGTGTTCCTGCAGGCGCCGGTCGACGTGCTGCTGGAGCGGATCGCGCGGCGCGGCGTGCGCTTCGAGAAGTACATCGATGCCAGCTATCTCGAGAAGCTCAGCGAGGCCTACACGCGCTTCTTCCACCAGTACACGGCCTCGCCGCTGCTGATCGTCAACGCCGGGGAGATCGACCCGGTCGGCGATTCGCGGGACTTCGACGAGCTGTTCGCAGCGATCCGCGCTACCCGCAGCGGGCGTCATTACCTCAACCCGGTCCGGCACTGAGGAGCCACCATGTACACGCAACTCGAACAACGCGGTTCGCCGCGGCCGCCGGTCAGCATCGCGACGCTGCAGAAGATGAAGATCGACGGCGAGCGCGTCGCCTGCCTGACCGCCTACGACGCGAGCTTCGCCATGCTGCTCGACCAGGCCGGCGTGGACCTGGTGCTGGTCGGGGATTCGCTCGGCATGGTGATCCAGGGCCACGAGACCACGGTGCCGGTGACGATGGAACACGTGCTGTATCACACGCGCGCGGTAGCGCGCGGACTGGCGCGGCCGTTCCTGGTTGCGGACCTGCCCTTCATGAGCTATGCGACCTGCGAGGCCGCGCTCGCCAACTCCGTGCGGCTGATGCAGGAGGGTGGCGCCAAGATGGTCAAGCTCGAGAGCGGCGCATCGCAGCTCAACATCGTGGAATTCCTCGCGCGGCACGACATCCCGGTCTGCGCACACGTCGGCCTCAAGCCGCAGTCGGTGCACAAGGTCGGCGGTTTCCGCGTTCAGGGGCGCGAACACGAGGCCGCGGAACGCATGCGCGCCACGGCCCACGAACTGCAGGATGCCGGCGCCGACATCGTGCTGCTCGAGTGCATCCCGGCCACGCTCGGGGCGGCGATCGCCGCCGACCTGTCGGTGCCGGTGATCGGCATCGGCGCCGGTGGCGACGTCGACGGCCAGATCCTCGTGCTCTACGACATCCTCGACATCACACCCGGGCGCAAGCCGAAGTTCGCCCACAACTTCATGGCCGGTGCCGGCAGTCCGCTGGCCGCGATCGAGGCTTACGTCGCTGCGGTCAAGGATCGCAGCTACCCGGCCCCGGAACATTGTTTCTGATGCCCGCGAGCACGCCATGGAAGTGCTGAGCCAGATCGCGGAGCTGCGCCGGCAGGTGGCCGATTGGCGCGCCGCCGGCCTCACCGTTGGACTGGTGCCGACGATGGGCAGCCTGCACGCGGGGCACCTGAGTCTGGTGCGCTGCGCCGGCGCCGCCGCCGACCGGGTCATTGCCACGGTCTTCGTCAATCCGACGCAATTCGGACCGAATGAGGACTTCGAGCGCTACCCGCGCAACCTCGGCCGCGACCGTGAGCTGCTGGCGGGAGCCGGGGCGTCGCTGCTGTTCGCACCCGCGGTCGCCGAGATCTACCCGGGCGGTACGGTGGGTGGAACCACCGTGGAGGTGACTGGCCTCGCGGACATCCTCGAGGGCCGGTTCCGGCCGGGCCATTTCGCCGGCGTCGCCACCGTCGTGACCAAGCTGCTGAATATCGCGCAGGTCGACGTCGCGGTATTCGGCGAGAAGGATTTCCAGCAGCTCGTGGTGATTCGCCGCCTGGTGCGTGACTTGTGCCTGCCGGTCCGGATCGTCGGTGCGCCGATCGTCCGCGATGTGGACGGCCTGGCCCTGTCTTCCCGCAATGTCTATCTGTCGCCGGCCGAGCGCGCGCTGGCGCCGACCTTGCAGCGGACGCTGCAGGCCACGCGCGCGCGGGTCCTGGCGGGAGAGCGCGGCTGGGAGCAACTCGAGAGCGGGGCGCTGGAGGCGCTCACCCAGGCTGGATTCGTGCCCGACTACGTGGCCATACGCCGCGCCGCTGATCTCGGCGCGCCCGCAGCGGACGAAGCCGAACTCGTGATCCTGGTCGCCGCGCGACTCGGCACGACGCGGCTCATCGATAACCTGCGCGTCGAGGCTGTCTCCGCCTGAACGGCGGCATCAATCCGGCATTCAATCCCCTGCGGTCCACGGGCGACCCTGCCGCTCCTCGATGTAGCTGCGGATCAGCCGCCGCACGACCTGCGAGGGCGTCAGGTCTTCCTGGGCGCAGAGCCGCTCGAACACGGCTTTCTTGCGCGGATCGATCAGCACGGTGAGTCGGGCAGTGCGCTCTTCGACGGGCCGGTCCGGTTGGACATTCATTTACAGCTCAACCACATCGTGAGATGATTCAAGCATAATTGCATGTGCATGCAGGTGCAATAGTTGCTGAATCAACTCGCCGGCGTCGGCATCGGGCTGTTGCTCGCACTGGCGGTCGGCAGTGCGTTACTGGCGCGCGCGCGCCATGCGGCCGCGCTGACCTACGGTGCAAGCGCGCTCATCTGCCTGGCGCTCGCCGGCATCGCGTTGCAGGCCCTCGGCGCCGGTGGAGCGCCGGGTGTGGCGCTCGAGCTCCGGGTCGGAATGCCGCTGGCCCGGACCCAGCTCGGCTTTGACGCGCTGAGCGCCGCGTTCGCGGTGATCGTCAACCTCGCCTCGGCCATCGTCAGTGTCGGCGCCATCGGGCTCGGCCGGCACGTTCGCGAGCAGCAGCGGGTGCTGCCGTTCTACCCTGCGTTCATCGCCGGGATGAACGTCGTACTGCTCGCGCAGGATGCGTTCTCCTTCCTGATCGGCTGGGAGTTCATGTCGCTGGCGTCCTGGGCGCTCGTGGTCAGTGATGATTGCAGCGATTCGAATCGGCGCGCCGGCCTCGTGTATCTGATCATGGCGACCGGCGGGGCGCTGACGCTGCTGCTCGCCTTCGGGGTCCTTGCCGGCCCGGATGGTGGCTACGCCTTCGGGCAGATGCGCCAGGCGACGGCGTTTGCGCCGGCGGCGATCGTGCTGGTGCTGGCGCTGATCGGCGCTGGCTCGAAGGCGGGCCTGGTGCCGCTGCATGCCTGGCTGCCGCTCGCGCATCCTGCGGCGCCGAGCCACGTCTCCGCGCTGATGAGCGGCGTGATGACCAAGGTCGCCGTCTACGGATTCATCCGGATTGTCTTCGACCTTTCCGGTCCCCCGGCCTGGTGGTGGAGCATCCCGGTACTGCTGGCCGCGGCGGCCACCGCCCTGCTCGGTGTCCTCCACGCGCTGATGGAGCAGGACCTGAAGCGGATGCTGGCCTATTCCACGGTCGAAAACATCGGGATCATCTTCATCGGGCTCGGCCTCGCGCTCACATTCAAGGCCAATGGCATGGCCGTGGCGGCGGCACTGGCGATCGTTGCGGCGATCTTCCATGGATTCAACCACTCGCTGTTCAAGAGCCTGCTGTTCCTCGGCTCCGGCGCTGTGCTGCATGCCACCGGGGAGCGCGACATGCAGCGTCTCGGCGGGCTGATTCACCGCATGCCGCTCACGGCGCTGGCGTTCCTTGCGGGCTGCGTCGCGATCTCTGCGCTGCCGCCATTCAACGGCTTCGCCTCGGAGTGGCTGACCTTCCAGGCCATCCTGTTGAGTCCGCAGCTGCCGCAGTGGATTCCGCGGCTGCTGGTCCCGGCGGTCGGCGCGACGCTGGCCTGTTCAGCGGCGCTCGCGGCCGCCTGTTCGGTCCGCGCCTTCGGTTCGACCTTCCTCGGGCGAGCGCGGTCCGAACCAGCGGCGGGCGCCGGCGAGACCGACCCGTGGTCGCTCGGCGCGATGCTGGTCCTCGCGGCGCTGTGCCTGCTGGCCGGCGTGCTGCCAGGACTCGTGATCGACAGCCTGGGCAGCGTGAGCGAACTCGTGGTCCAGGGGCGCCTGGCGCCGCAGTCGGGGCAGCCGTGGCTCGGTATCGCTCCGGTCGACGCGCAGCGTGGCGCCTACAACGGCCTGCTCGTGTTCGTGATGATCGCGAGCGCGGCGGCCGTGACCGCGCTGATCGCGCGGCGCTTTGCCTCGCATGCACTGCGGCGCTCGGCGGCCTGGGACTGCGGTTTCCCGGAACCCAGTCCGCTGGCCCAGTACACGCCGGGCGGCTTCGCGCAGCCGATCCGGCGCGTCTTCGGCAGCGTCGTCTTCCGTGCCCGGGAACAGGTGTCCATGCCGGGTCCCGGTGACACCGGTCCGGCCCGCCTGCGGGTGGAGTTGCACGACACCGTGTGGGACGCCCTGTATGCGCCAGTGGTGCGGGCAGTCGACGCGACCGCCGGATATCTCAACGCGCTGCAGTTCCTGACGATCCGCAAGTACCTGGCCGTGGTGTTTATCGCCCTGATCGTGCTGCTCGTCATCATCGGGACGTCGCGCTGATGCGGGCCTGGGTCACGCAGTTCGTGCAGCTCGTGCTGGTGCTGGCATTTGCCCCACTGCTGACCGGCCTGACCCGCCGGATCCGGGCCCGGCTGCTGCGCCGGCAAGGGCCGCCGCTGCTGCAGCCCTATCGCGACCTCGCCCGGCTGATGCGCAAGGAGGCGGTGGTCGCGCACAACGCGTCCTGGCTGTTCCGCTCGGCGCCCTACCTGATCTTCGCCGCGACCTGGGTCGCCGCTTCGCTGGTGCCGACTTTTGCTGGTGGCCTGATGTTCAGCGCCGCCGCCGACCTCATCGTCATCGTCGCGCTGCTCGGCACCGCGCGGTTCTTCCTGGCGCTCGCCGGCCTCGATGTCGGCACCGGCTTCGGCGGTATCGGCGCCAGCCGCGAGATGATGTTCGCGTCACTGGCTGAACCGGCGATGCTGATGGTCGTGTTCACGCTGTCGCTGTTCGCCGGCTCGACGCAGCTCAGCAACGTATCGGCCTTCCTGCTCGGCCCGGGCGCCGGGCTCAGCTTCTCGCTCGGGCTGGCGCTGATCGCGCTGTTCATCGTCTCGATCGCCGAGAATGCCCGGATCCCGGTCGACAACCCGGCGACCCACCTCGAGTTGACGATGGTCCACGAGGCCATGATCCTCGAGTACTCGGGCCGCCACCTCGCGGTGCTCGAGGCGGCCGCATCGCTGAAGCTGCTGCTGCACCTGTCGCTGATCGCCTGCGTGTTCACGCCCTGGGGCATGGCCACCGCCGGTACCGGCTGGGCCGGGTACCTGGCCGGGTTCGGCGCCTGGCTCGGCAAGCTGGCCGCAGGCGGGTTCCTGCTGGTGCTGTTCGAGACCGCGATCGCCAAGATGCGCGTGTTCCGCGTGCCGGAGTTCCTGGGCATGGCGCTGATGCTCGGGTTGCTCGGCGTGATCCTGCTGTTCGTCTCGCGGGTGTCCGGATGAGTCCGATCGAGGCCGATGTCGCTCATTTCCTGGCCGGCTCGCTGGTGCTGGTGAGCTTCCTGCTGCTGTACCAGGACCGCATGTTCGCGCTGCTCAACACCTTCGCGCTGCACGCCTGCGTGCTGGCCTTCTCGGTCGGCTGGCAGGCCTGGGTGCAGGGCGCGCCACACCTGTTCATCACCGCGCTGATCGCACTGGTGTTCAAGGGCGTGGTCATCCCGGTGGCGCTGCACCGCATCGTCGTGCGCCTCGGTATCCACGGTACGCTCGAGAGCGCCGTCAGCATCGGGCCGACGATGCTCTTCGGCATGGGGCTGGTCGCGCTGTCGGTGATCGTGATGCTGCCGGTCACCGAGGCGGCCGGTGCGTTCGTGCGCGAGGACCTGTCGTTCGCGCTGTCGGTCGTGCTGCTGGGCCTGCTGATGATGGTGACGCGCCGCAACGCCGTCAGCCAGGTGATCGGCTTCATGTCGCTCGAGAACGGGCTGGTGCTGGCCGCGACCGGCGCCCGGGGCATGCCGCTGGTGGTCGAGATCAGCGTCGCGTTCTCCGTGCTGATCGCCTTCATCGTGATCGGGATCTTCCTGTTCCGCATCCGCGAGCGCTTCGACACCGTCGATGTGCAGGTGCTCGACATGTCGCGGGGCGAGTCCTCATGAGCCTGTCGCTCGCCACGGTCGCCTTGTCGGGACTGCTGGGCGTGCCAGCCCTCGGTCTGCTGGCCGGAGCGGCGGTCCCGTCCTACCGGGTATCGGCGCCACTCAACGTCGTGTTCTGCGCACTGACGCTGCTGTGCGCCGGGCTGCTCTATGCCCACCGGCCGGAACCATCGCTGTACCTGCTGGTCGATGACGTCAACGTCGTGTTCCTGATCGTCGGTGCGCTGGTTGGCTTCACGACCAGTGTGTTCAGTGCGGGCTACATCGCCCACGAGCTGCAGGCGCGCCGGCTGCGGCGGCGGGATCTGCGTTTCTATCACGCGATGTACCAGCTGCTGATGCTGGCGATGAACGTCGCGCTGGTGTCGAACAACATCGGCCTGATGTGGGTCGCGATCGAGGTCGCGACGCTGACGACCGTGGTGATGGTCGGCATGTACCGGACCAGCGCCGCGCTGGAGGCGGCCTGGAAGTACTTCATCCTGGGTTCGGTCGGCATTGCGCTGGCGCTGTTCGGCACGATCCTGGTCTACCTGGCCGCCCAGCAGCACCTCGGGCAGGGCACGCCGGCGATGGCCTGGGACCGGCTGGTTGCGGCTTCGGACCGCTTCGATCCGGCGCTGCTGAACCTCGCCTTCGTGTTCCTGATCCTCGGCTACGGCACCAAGGTCGGGCTGGCCCCAGTGCATGCCTGGCTGCCGGACGCGCATGCCGAGGGCCCGACGCCGATTTCCGCGGTGCTGTCCGGCCTGCTGCTGAACGTGGCGCTGTTCGCGCTGCTGCGCTTCAAGCTGATCATGGCCGGCAACCCGGCGGTCATCGCCGCGGGCCCGCTGATGGTGGCGATGGGCCTGGCGTCGCTGCTGTTCGCCGGCTTCATGATCTTCCGGCGGCGCGACATCAAGCGCATGTTTGCCTATTCCTCGATCGAGCACATGGGCATCATCACCTTCGCCTTCGGGCTCGGCGGACCGATCGCGAACTTCGCCGGACTGCTGCACATGGTCATGCACAGCCTGACCAAGTCCGCGATCTTCTTCGGCGTCGGCTACGTGTCGCAGCTCGAGGGCACGCAGCGCATCGACGCGATCCGGGGCCTCACGCGCAGCCAGCCGCTGCTCGGCTGGCTGCTGGTCGCCGCCGT
>SCUD01000170.1 GCA_004297335.1 Gammaproteobacteria bacterium | reverse complement strand
TTAACTCGACCAGCAGCAGTCCGGCACCGAGCCACTTGACCAATACCTTTGCGGTCTCCTGCCCGTCCGGAATTAGCGGAAGTCCCCGGTGCTAAGGTGCCTTCGCCTTGTAGCCGGCCTCACGGCAGGTACTCCCCCCCGTTCGCATCGAGCATCGCCCCGGTCACGGCGCTCGCGGCATCCGAGATCAGGAACATCGCCGCCCGGGCCACCTCGTCGTCGCTGATGATGCGGCGCAGCGCGATGTTGGCCGCGATCCCGGCGACCACCTGTTCTTCCGGCGCGCCCGCCTGCGCTGCCGCGTGGCGCACGTGCCCCTGCACCGGCTCGCCCCACATCCATCCCGGCAGCAGCGTATTGACGCGGATGCCCTGCGGGCCCACCTCAGTTGCGAGGTAGGCGGCCAGCACCTTGAGCGCGCCCTTGGAGACCGCGTAGGCGGCGGCGCCGGAAGGGCGGCGGATCGCCTGGGTGTTGATGAACAGCACCGCGCCGCTGTGCTGCCGCTGCATCTGCGGCAGCACTTCCTGGGTCAGCGTGAGGCTGCCGAGTACATTGGTCTCGAATACCTCGCGCCAGCCCTGCAGGTCATCGGTGGCGAGCGGCGCCACCGGGCCGTAGCAGAAGGCGCTGTTGACCAGTGCGTCGATGCGACCGAAGCGCTCGACGGCGGCGTGCGCCAGCCGGCGGCATTGCGCGCGATCGGTGATGTCGGTCGGCACCTTCAGCACCGCGCAGTCCGGCCGCGCGGCCTGGATGCGCGCCTCGGCATCGTCGAGCCGGGCGGCCGTGCGGGCTGCCACGACCACGCCGCGCGCGCCCTCGTGTGCGGCGGCGACCGCGAGCTTGACTCCCAGGCCCGGCCCGATGCCCGACACGATGACGATCCTTTCTGCCAGCAACATGTGCGACTCCTATCCGGATTGCCGGTCGCGGCCGACCTTTCCCAGGTAGTGGGCGGTCAGCCGCGGGGGCTGTTCCATCACCTCATCGATCTCGCAGAGGCTCTCATAGCGACTCTCGATGATCTGCCAGCGACCGTCCTCCTTGATGTAGCGGTCGCGGTAGAGGGCTGTGCCGCTGACATGGTGCATGTCCCAGAGGCGGTAGAAGTGGCCATGCAGGTACCAGGTGCCGGTCGCTTCGGTCTCGCTCGTGACGTCGATCTCCGGGTGGTGCCCGGTGTGCTGCGCGATCATCTGGTTGTTGACGAGTCCGGCGATGAGTTCGAGGTACTGCTCGCGGCCACGCACGACGGTCTCATAGCTGCCGCCGACGAAGTGAACGACCACGTCCTCGTGCAGCAACGTGCGCAGTTCGGCGAGGCTGGCCGTATCGACGCAGCGGAAGTAGGCGTGCTTCAGGCGCTGGATGGCCTCGAGGTCCGCGAGGATGCTGAGCTCGCGCGGCAGGATGTAGCGCGCGCGGTAGGCGGCGAAGTCGCGCCGGATCTGCTGCTCCGACAAACCGAAGTGTTCCATGCTGTAGCTGTGCGGAGGGCGCAGCTCGCGGCGATTGTGCTCGAGGTGCGCCCGCATCCGTTCCTCGACGTCCGCCGGCAGTTCGAGCCCGACGCAGGCGTAGATGGCCCTGACCACCTCCAGGGGTCGGTTCACGGTGTCGGCGAACCAGACGTCGAGGAACGGTGCCGCCGGATTCCGGTCCCGGTAGTGGAGGGTCTCCAGCATGCCGCGGGCGTAGATCGCCGAGCGCTGCTGTCCGGCCCGCACCGGATCCGCGTCCGGCATATAGACCCTGCGCAGGTTGTGGATGAAGCTGCCGCTCGAGGGCACGGTCTCGAGCGGATCGCGATGAGTCTGGATCACCTGGGCGCCCGGGAATACCTTGAACAGGACGTCGATCTGGCGCAGGTGGTGCGGTGCCTTCAGCACCCAGCGCAGCGCGCTGCTGCCCCGGCGCCGCTTCTGCCACTGGATGAACTTCAGCATCCGCTTCA
>SCUD01000169.1 GCA_004297335.1 Gammaproteobacteria bacterium | reverse complement strand
TCGATGAGCGGGATGTGGAAACGGAGTTACGGCGAGGTTACTCGGGCACCGCCAGACGAAAGGGGCGGCAACAGACAAGCCGGACCTACTGCCACCGCGCCACATCTCGACTCTACCGATTCTGTTGAAAAACCCCAAATCGCAGGCGCCCCAAAATTCTCTCGGATATCGAGGCAATCAAAAATTTGACCAGGCTTCGCCTAATAGGGCGCTCTGGGCGTTCTACATCGCGACATCAACTCTTTGATGTATCCCCCTCGCCTGAAGCGCGCTTCGCGTCCTATAACGCCTAGAACTTTTCCATCGTCGATAGAAAAAGAGTTTTTCAAGTGCGCCGGTCAAACCGGCAAGGAGCAGGTGGTGCAAGTCCGCTGCACTGAAGGTCTAGCAAACCACAGTGACCCCGAGTCATGCGCGGGCATCCGTGAGGGTGTCGGCGAAGCGTTGACAGGGGAGAGCGCAGGCCAGCCATTGAGCTGCGAGAGACTCAAATCCCGGGTGCCGACACGGTTTGAAACGTGGAAGGCAGCACGGACGGGCGCGCTACCGCGAGCATCCGGACGGCCCGGCGTAGTCGAAGACCCTGGCATGCGCGGAAGCTCCTCGTACGGGAACCGGGAGATCTTGGGTTTGGCCGGCGGCGCATCGCCGGCCCGTGCCGGGAAGGCGAGGAGCCGTAGCCGGTGATGCACGAATCCAAGAAGTCTGACCTCGCCGTAGTAGCCGTGAAGCCGACGAACAAAGCCGGAAGTAGCTCGGCGGCGGAGTCGGTGGAGCCAAGGGCGGGGACCGAGGGGAACGTGGACCAGCAAAGCACGCACCGGACACAGATCCGGGCTCGCGTGTCACAGGCGCTGGAACGCGTACGTCAAGCAGCAAAGGCAAGGAAGAAGGAACGGTTCACAGCGCTGCTCCACCACGTCGATCTTGATCTGCTGCGGCTGTCGTTCTACGCGCTCAAGCGCAACGCGGCGCCGGGTGCGGATGGAGTGACGTGGCAGGATTACGAGGCAAATCTGGAGAGCAATCTCCAAGACCTGCACTCGCGAGTCCACCGGGGCGCGTACCGTGCACAGCCGAGCCGGCGCAAGTACATACCCAAGCCGGACGGGCGGCAGCGACCGCTGGGCATCGCCGCAGTGGAGGACAAGATCGTCCAACGAGCGGTCGTGGCGGTGCTCAACGCGATCTACGAGGAGGACTTTCTAGGCTTCTCGTACGGCTTCCGGCCGAAGCGCAGCCAGCATGATGCATTGGATGCGCTGATTGTCGGCATCCAACGGAAGAAGGTGAACTGGATTTTAGATCTCGACGTCCGAGACTTCTTCGGGACGGTCAGCCATGACTGGCTCATCCGTTTCATGGAACATCGGATCGGAGACGAGCGCATTCTCCGGTTGATCCGCAAATGGCTGAAGGCGGGAGTGCTTGAAGAAGGGGTCGTAACGGACAGCGAGACGGGCACGCCACAGGGGGCCACTGTTTCCCCCTTGCTGGCGAACGCCTACCTGCACTACGTGTTCGACCTCTGGGCGCAGCAGTGGCGCAGGCGCCACGCCACCGGCGACATGATCATCGTCCGCTATGCAGATGATGTGGTGCTGGGCTTTGAGCACGAAGCTGAGGCCAAGCGGTTTCTGGAAGAACTGCGCGAGCGGTTGCAGGAGTTTTCGCTGTCGCTGCACCCGGATAAGACCCGGTTGATCGAGTTTGGTCGCCATGCGGCGGCACGGCGCGAGAAACTGGGTCTTGGCAAACCGGAGACGTTCACCTTTCTGGGCTTCACGCTCATCTGCGGGAGAACACGGACGGGTCATTTCCAGATTCTGCGGAAGACCCGACGTGACCGCATGCGGGCGACCCTCAGGCGAGTGAAGGAGGCGCTGCGGCGGCAAATGCACCGGCCAATCCCCGAACAGGGGAAATGGCTGCAGCAGGTCACGACGGGCTTCTTCGCCTACCACGCAGTGCCCACGAACTCTCGGGCCCTCGCGGCTTTCCGCCATCACGTCTCGGTCCTTTGGAAGCGTACGCTGTCGCGGCGTAGCCAGACGGCCAATCTGACGTGGGCGCGGATGCTGAGACTCGTCAACGCCTGGCTCCCGCCGCCGCGAATCCTTCACCCTTGGCCCGCGCAGCGCTTCGACGTCAAGCACCCGAGGTGGGAGCCGAGTGCGTAAATGGCGCTTGCTCGGATCTGTGCGGGGGGTGCGCCGCAATGCGCATCCCTACCGCGAACAGAATCGGCCG
>SCUD01000168.1 GCA_004297335.1 Gammaproteobacteria bacterium | reverse complement strand
CGGTCAAGGACGTGCATGCGCCCGAGGTAGTCGCAGCGGTGCGGGCCGCGGAGCCGGACGTCGGCGTCGTCTACGGCGGGCCGATCCTGAGGCCGGAGCTGTTTTCGATCCCGTGGCTCGGCACGCTAGGTATCCACCACGGACGGGTACCGCACTATCGCGGCAAGAAGACGACGTTCTGGGAGATGTACCACGGCGAGCCCTGCGCCGGCATCACGGTCCAGCGCCTGAACGCGGGCATCGACACCGGCGACATCGTGCGTACCGGCGAGGTCGCAATCGGGCGCAAGAGCTACAGCCGCGTCTGGCGCGAGGTCGAGGAGCTGGGCTGCGAGCTGTTCCTGCAGGCGGTGCTCGATGTCGGACACGGTCGCGCCGAGTTCCGGCCGCAGGAAATGAGCCAGCCCCGGACGCCGTTGTTCCGCCAGCCGGCGCCGCGGCAGCTCTTCGACTTCTGGTGGCGCCGGCTGCTCGGCTGGCCACCGCGGGGCGCCGGGCGATGAACGCGACTGCGCCTCTGCGGGTGCTGATCCTGACCGAGACCTTCCAGCCGGAGATCGGCGGCGGCGAGCGCCAGGCCGCGCTGTTGGCGCAGGGCCTGCGGCGCCGCGGCCACCCGACACTGCTGATGACACGCCGCTCGCGCACCGGGCTGCCGGCCGAGGCGGTCGAGGACGGCATCCGGATCGTGCGCCTGCCGCCGGTCGGTGCCGTCCGCCACGCCCGCTGGGGCATGCTGCTGTACGTCCCGGCGGCGCTGTGGCGCCTGCGGCGCGACTACGATGTCCTGCTGGTGTCGGGCTACCGGGCGCTGGGGATTCCGGCGGTACTGGTCGGGCGGTGGCTCGGCAAACCGGTCGTGCTGAAGGCCGACAGTCTGGGCGAGATGTCGGGGGCGTATTTCCGGTCGGGTCTCGCGCGATGGCGGCTCAGTCCGGACGGGTTCCTGATCCGGGGGCTGCTGCGAATGCGCAACGCGCTGCTGCGCCGAGCCGCGGCCCAGGTCGCCATTTCCGGCGAGATCGAGGCCGAGCTGCTGGGGGCCGGTATCGGGCCGACAAAGGTCCGGCGGATTCCGAACGGCGTCGACACGGCCGATTTCCGGCCGGCGACGCCCGAGGAGCGGTCGCGGCTGCGGGGGCTACTGGGCCTGCCCCCGGGGCTGGTGATCGTCTATACAGGGCGCCTGGTGAGCTACAAGGGGTTGCCGTTGCTGCTCGATGCCTTCCGCGAACTCGGCGACCGCCGCGGTGCCACGCTGGTGCTGGTCGGCGAGGGCGGCGGCGACCAGCACAACTGCGAAGCGGCCCTCCGGGAGCAGGCCCGGGCGCCGGGGCTCGGGCCGCGGGTGCGCTTCGCCGGCGCCGTCACGCGGGTCGAGGACTGGCTCCGGGCCGCCGACTGCTACGCTTTCCCGACCGAAAACGAAGCCTTCGGACTCGCGCTGGTCGAGGCGATGGCCTGCGGGTTGCCGGCGGTGACGACCCGTGTCGGCGGGCTCGCGGACTACGTGGAGCCCGAGGTCAACGCCCTGGTGATCGAGCCGGGCGACCGCGCGGCGCTCGTCGGCGCACTCGACGCGCTGCTCGGCGACGCCGGGCTGCGCGCGCGCCTCGGCGCCGCCGCCCGCGACAGCGTCTGCGCCCGCTTCGGCGAGGATGCGGTCGCCTCCTGCTACGAGCAGCTGTTCGCAGCGCTCGCGGCGCCGGGCCGGGAGGCGGCCGGATGAACGTGCCGCGCAATATCGATGCCGAATTGACGCTGGTGATTCCGACGCTCGGCCGCGCCTCGCTGCGCGGCACGCTCGCGGCGGTCGCGGCCGGCACGCGCTGGCCCGCGCAGGTCATCGTCGCCGACCAGGGCCGCGAGTCCTGGATCGGCGAACTCGCTGCGGAATACCGCAACGCCGGACTCGCGGTCCGGCACCTGCCCTCGACCGCGACCGGCCGCTCCGCCGGCCTCAACCTCGGCATCGCCGCGGCCGCTACGCGCTTCGTCGCGATCACCGACGACGACTGCCTGCCGGCACCGGACTGGATCGAAGGCCTCGGCGAGCGCCTGCGCCGGCATGATCCGGCGCTCGTCACCGGGCGCGTCGAAGCGGGCGAGGGAGAGGTGCAGCTGGCGGTCGTGACCTCGCGCGAGGAAGTCATCCAGCGGCGGCCATCGCTGCGCTTCGATCGCCTGAGCGGCGGCAACATGGGCATGGCGCGCGCGTTGTGGCAATCGCTCGGACCCTTTGCCGAGCAGCCGGCGATGCGGACCGCCGAGGATGGCGAGTTCGCCTATCGCGCGCTGCGCGCCGGCGTGCCGATCGTCTACGCGCCGGAGCTCGTCGTGCAGCATCTCGGCTGGCGCGATGAGCCGGCGCGCAACACGCAGTACGAGAGCTATGGCCTGAGCCAGGCGGGCTTCTATGGCCATTACCTGCGGCGCGGCGATGCCTTCATCCTGCTGCGCGTGCTGGTGCACCTGTTGCGCTCCTCGCGCCGCTGGCTCCGCGGCACGCTGCACGGCGACCACGATGCCGCGCGCCATGGGCGCGCGCAGGTCCTCGGCCTGTGGCCGGGCCTGCGGGCCGGATGGCGGGGCGGGGCTCGATGAACACGCCAGGCACGCGCGTCGCCGTCGTGATGCTGACGCTGAACCAGCGCGAGGTCACGCTGCGCGCACTGATGAGCCTGATGCCGCAGGTCGAAGCCGGCATGCAGGTCGTGCTCTGGGACAACGGTTCCACGGATGGCACCGTCGCCGCGGTCGCCGCCCGGTTCCCGGAGGTCATCGCGCATCAGCATCCGGTGAACCTCGGCGTCGCCTCCGGCCGCAACGCCGGCGCGCGCCTCGCGCTCGAGCGCTTCCAGCCCGAGTACCTGCTGTTCCTCGACAACGACCTGGTGCTGCGGCCGGGTTTCGTCGCGGCGCTGCTGCAGCCGCTCGAGGCCGATCCGACGGTCGGGCAGACCCAGGCCAAGCTGCTGTACCTCGACGAGCCCGGGCGCATCAATGACGGCGGCGGCTGTCGCATCCATTTCTGGCTCGGCCGCACCGATCCGGTCGGCTTCAAGGAGCTGGACCGCGGCCAGTGCGAGCAGGTCGCGCCCTGCATCTCCTGCGGTGGCGCAATGATGGTGCGCGCGCGGCTGTTCGCGGAGCTCGGCGGCTTCGATGCGATCTTCGATCCCTTCGGGCCGGAGGACCTCGACTTCTCGCTGCGCCTGCAGCAGCGCGGCTTCCGCGCGCTGTACATCCCGCGAGCGGTCGCGCTGCATGCGGTCAACCACACCGGCGGTGCCAGCGGCTACACGGCCGCCTATGCGAGCTCCAAGGCCCGCCACTGGCTGCGCTTCCTGCGCCGCCACGGCACGCCGCTGCAGAAGGCCGGGTTCTATGCCATCGGCGCGCCGCTGATTGCCATGCGCCTGGTGTTCCGTGAACTGCTGCGCGGAAACCCCGGGGCCATCACCGGTTCCGTGCGCGGCATGCTGGAGTCGATCCGGAGGACGAAATGAACGCAGCCAGGGAGACGGCATGAAGGTCCTCATCACCGGGGCGACGGGTTTTACCGGCAAGGCGCTGGTGCGGCGCATGCTCGATGCGGGACACCGCGTCGTCGGGCTCGATCACCAGGAAGGCCACAAGACCGCCGAACTGCGCGACTGGGGCGCCGAGCTGGTGCTCGGCTCGGTCACCGACCGCGCGATCGTGCGCCGCTGCATGGCCGGCGTCGACATCGTGCACCACGTCGCCGCGGCCTTCCGCGAGCTCAGCGTGCCGCGCAGCCATTACCATGAGGTCAACGTCGAGGGCACGCGCATCGTGCTCGAGGAGGCGCTCGCGGCCGGCGCGCGGAAATTCATCTACTGCAGCACCTGCGGCGTGCACGGCAACGTCGCCCATCCGCCGGCCGGCGAGGATGCGCCGATCCGCCCGGCCGACTACTACCAGCAGACCAAGTACGACGCCGAGCCGATCGTCACCGGTTTCGTCGACCGCGGCCTGCCCACGACGATCCTGCGCCCGGCGGCGATCTTCGGCCCCGGTGATCCCGGCCGCTTCTACCTGATCTTCCGCCAGCTCGCGCGCGGCTGGTTCCCGATGCTCGGCAACGGCCAGGTGCTGTACCACTCGCTGTACATCGACAACTTCCTCGATGCCTTCGAGCTCGCGATGGCGGATGGCGTGGGCGTCGGGCAGGCCTACCTGATCGCAGACGAGCGCCCGGTCACGCTCGAGGACCTGGTGCGGCGCGCGGCTGCCGCAATGGGCGTCGAGCCGCGTTTCCGGCGGCTCCCGGTGTGGCCGGTGGTGCTGGCCGGCCATGTCGTCGAAACCCTGTGCCGGCCGTTCGGGATCGAGCCGCCGATCCATCCGCGCCGTGTCGACTGGTACCGCCAGACGCGCGCCTTCCGCATCGACAAGGCCCGCCGCGAGCTCGGCTATGAGCCGAAGGTCAGCCTCGACGAGGGGCTGCGGCGGTCCTGCGAGTGGTATCGCCGCGAGGGGCTGCTGCCGGACGCGGCATGAATGGCGGACCAGGCACCAGCTGTTACGGCGATCCTCCTGAGCTGCAACTGCGCGGGAGTTATCCGCGCCGCGCTGCAGAGCGTGCTCGGACAGCAGGGCCCGCCGCTGGAGGTGCTGGTCTCGGACGACGCTTCGACGGACGATACCTTCGCGGTGCTCGAGCGCGAGCTCGCCGGCTATTCCGGACCGCACCACGTGCTGCTGCGTCGCCGCGCACAGAACTCGGGCAGCAAGAGCGCCCACCTGAACGAGGTCTTCCCGCTGACCCGCGGCCGCTACCTCGTGTCTTTCGACGGGGACGACGTCTCCGAGCCGCAGCGCGTGCAGCGGCTGCTGGCGGCCTTTGCCGCCGACCCGCGCGCCCGCGCCGTGTACTCGGACTACTCGATCATGGACCCGGCAGGGCGGGCCGGCGCCCGCCGTCGCGTGCGCCATCCGCCAGCCGGCACCGACCCACGCCCGTGGTTCGCGCGGATCGACGCCTTCGCGTCGGGCACGACGCTGGCGGTGCGGCGCGAGGTGGTCGAGGTCTTCGGTCCACTCGATCCGCAGGTTCATGAGGATGTCGCGCTGCCGTTCCGCGCCGCATTGCTCGGCACGGTTCACCACGTCGATGAGCCGCTGGTGCGGGTGCGGCGCCGCGGCGACAGCCTGACCGCTGCGTACGGGCGGTTCGCGTCGATCGAGGACTATCGCGACTGGTGGCGCCGCGGAATCGAGGGCGCCGGCCGCCACCTCGCCAGCCGGCTCGCGGATCTCGCGACGGCGGAAGGTCTCAGCCTGGTGCCGCCGGCCGAGCTCGGGCGACTGGCGGAGATCGCACGTGAATCACTGGCCGAGGCCGAAGCCAGCGCCGGGCTGGTCAGCCCGTCACCGCTCCGGCGCCTGCGCACCTATGCGTGGCTCGCCCGCAACGGCATGCCGCGGGACGAACTGCTGCTGAACGCAGCGCTGGTCCTGGCCCCGCGGCTCTACCTGCGCTACAAGCGCCGCCGGCCCTGAGCGCGGCTCTCCTGAACCCAGCCCTCCAGCGTGGCGACGTCCTCGCCGTCGAAGTAGTGCCGCCAGAAGAGCTCGAGGTTGAAGATCATCCACAGCCGGTAGTTGTGGTCCATGCGGCCGCTCGCGTGCTCATCGTGCAGCCGCTGCAGGGTTTCGCGGCGGAAGATGCCGGCGGCCACGAAGCGGCTCTCGTCGATCGTCCGCTGCATCAGGCCGCACAGGGGGCCCCGCAGCCACAGTGCCAGCGGGAAGCCGAAGCCCTTCTTAGGACGATTGACGATGCGGTCGGGAAAGAAGCGCGCGGCGAGCTCGCGCGTCACGTACTTGAGCCGGCCGTGCCGGAGCTGGAGGCGCGCGGGGATCCGCATCGCGAATTCCGCGACGCGCCGGTCGAGGAAGGGACTGCGCAGCTCGAGACCGTGGGCCATGGACATGTGATCCACGGTCGGCAGCTGATTCTCGGTCAGCCGCGTGACGCAATCCACGTGCAGCATCCGATCCAGGAACTCACTCGCGGAGCCGTCCTCGAACAGGGCGCGGATGAGCTGCTCGCTCGAGTCCTGAGAGAGCGCCGGCCAGTGCGCGGCATTGAACAATTCCGCTTTCAATTCCTGCGGAAAGCGCAGGTGCGCGACGCTGTCGGCGTAGCGCGCGAAGCCCTGGCTGTCGGCCATCCGGTCGATCCAGCGCAGTTTCGCCGTCAGCGAGTTGTAGCCGAAACTGTCAGGAATGGCCTGGAACAGCGGTCGCAGCAGGCCGTGGCGCAGCAGTCTCGGGACGCCCGCGTAGATCTCCGCCAGGCGCTGCCCTTTGTAGCGGTCGTAGCCGGCGAAGAGCTCATCGCCGCCGTCGCCGCCGAGGGCCACCGTGACGTGGCGCCGTGCGACCTCCGAGACCACATAGACGCCGGCCCCGAACGGGTCGACCGGCTCGTCGAGGGCCGCGACCATCCGCGGCGCCAGCAGGGCGAGGTCCGGTTCGATCACGGTCTCGGTGTGGCGGGTTCCGCAGATTTCCGCGACCTGCCGGGCCCAGGGCAGCTCGCTCTGGGCCTCGTCCTGGACGCCGATGGCAAAGGTCGACAGCGGCTCGCCGAGCGCCCGGCTCGCGTAATGCACGACGAGGCTCGAGTCGATGCCGCCCGACAGGAAGGCGCCGAGCGGGACCTCGCTCATCAGGTGCTCGCCGACGACCTCGGCCAGCAGTTGGTCCAGCCGATCGATGATCGCGGTCTCGCCCAGCGCATGCTTCGGCTCATAGGCCGGTCGCCACAGCTCGCGCAGCGTCCGGCTGCCGTCGGCCGAGATCTGCAGTTCGTGCGCTGCCGGAAGCTTGTGGATGCCGCGGAAGAAGGTGCCTTCGCCCGGCAGGAAGCGCAGCGACAGGTAGTGGGAGAGGATGCTGAGGTCGAGCTCCCGCGACACTCCCGGCAGCGCCAGCAGGGCCTTGATCTCCGAGGCGAAGGCAAAGCCGGCGGGCGTCTCGATCCAGTACAGGCTCTTCTGGCCGAGCCAGTCGCGCGCCAGCCGCAGCTCGCGCGTGCGGGTATCCCACAGCGCGTAGCAGAACATGCCCTCGAGCCGGCGCACGCCGTCCGGGCCGTCGTGCTCCAGCACGCGCAGCAGAACTTCGGTGTCGCTGTCGGTCCGGAAGCGCACACCGTCGGCCTCGAGCGCGCGGCGCAGGCTGCGGTAGTTGTAGATCTCACCGTTGCAGACCAGCACCAGCCGGCCGTCATCGCTCGCCATCGGCTGCTGGCCGTGCGCGCGGTCGATGATCGCGAGACGGCGCATGCCGAGACCGATCGCCTCGGAGAAGAACTCACCGTGGTCGTCGGGACCGCGGTGGGCGAGGGCGGCGCTCATTGCGCGCACGCGCTGGTGCAGGTCCGCGGCCGGCAGGCCGTTCCGTGGCAGCAGTCCCGCAATTCCGCACATTCAGGGCGATATCATGACCGGGGTAGGGAACTGAATCAGTCTAGCAGGGTGACGGGCGTCTTAAGGCCGCTATGGCGACTGTGATACAGTTCCGGAATGTGCCCCGGCGGCGCTTTACCATATTGAAAAATGCTGGCCACTCAGGTGGGTAACACGAGAATGATCAGGCAATTTCGAGCCGCCCTTGCCGCGGCGCTGCTCTGCCTTGCGGCCCCCGGACCGGCACTGGCCCAGGGTGCCACGGCGGACTACAAGTTGCACGCGGGCGACAAGCTCGAGATCGCCGTCTGGAAGGAGGTCGACCTGCAACGGATCGTCACGGTGCGCCCCGACGGTCGCTTCTCGTTCCCGCTGACCGGGGACGTGCAGGCCGTCGGCCGCAGTGCCGAAGAGATCCGCGCCGACATCGAGAACCGGCTGAAGCGCTACATCCCGGAGCCTGTCGTCACGGTGACCGTCACCGAGGTGGCCGGCAACCGGGTGTATGTCATCGGGCAGGTCACCCGCCCCGGCATGTTCGTGATGAACCCGCAGTTGAACGTGCTGCAGGCGCTCAGCCTCGCGGGTGGCACGACGCCGTTTGCGAAGCTCGACAGCATCAGCATCCTGCGCAGCTCGGGCGGCGCGCAGCGGACCCTGCCGTTCCGCTACAGCCAGGTCGTGGACGGCAAGGCACTCGAACAGAACGTCACATTGGAGAGCGGCGATGTCGTCATCGTACCCTGACAACCTGCGGGCGGTGGTCGCCGCGGCGCTGGGCGTGCTGGTCGCGGGCCCGGTGCTGGCGGCGCAGACCTACGTCGTGCCGCGCGTTGAACTGCGCGCCGAGCACAACGACAACTTCGGCCTCGCCGTCGCGGACAATCCGGACTCGTCGGTCTTCGGCATCATCCTCGATGCCGAGGCGCTGATCGGGATCGCCACGCCGCGCAGCCAGACGACGCTGCGCCCGCGCGTGCGGCTGCAGGAATACCCGGATCTCGACGACCTCGAGCTGATGGACAACTTTACCCCGGTCGAGGCCTATCTCGACCTGCGCTCCACCTACCGCTGGCAGCGCGCCAATCTGGAGTGGTACGGGCGATTCCAGCGGCAGGATTCCTACAACGTCGAGAATCCGGGCGGGGCCTTCGACCCACTGGACCCGGGTGGCGGGGATACCGCGAATGGCGCCGGTCTCCGCGTGGGCGAGACCCGCACTCAGTTCCAATTGCGGCCGACCTTCCAATTCCAGGCCACCGAGCGGACCCAGCTCGGGCTCAGTGTCGACTACGGGTCGGTCAATCATGATTCCGGCGGTGAGCAGCAGCGACTCGACTACGACCACTGGACGATCGACGGCTTCGTCACCTGGAAGCTCAGCCCGCTCAGCGAGCTGACCGCCGGCGCTTACCTCGGCAAGTACGAGACCGAGGGCAGCATCAGCGAGACGGAAACGGTAGGCGGCCAGCTCGGTTTCACGCATCGCTGGTCCGAGGCCACCGGGATCGAGGCGGTGGTCTTCCATGAGAGCAGCGATGTCACGGATTTCGTTCCGGTGCGGGTCGATGCGACGAACTCCGGCTGGGGCGCCACTGTCACCGGCTGGCACCAGCGCGAAGTGAGTGTGTTCCGTTTCAGCGCCGGACGGCGGTTCGTGCCCTCCGACGATGCCCGCCGGGCGGAGATCGACCAGTTCCGCCTGCAGTACGACCGCAACCTGAGCCAGCGACTGGCTTTCAAGGGCGCGCTGCGCTACGAGACCCGCAATTCGCCGCTGCCGACGGCGCGCAGCGACGATCGCGACTATGCGCGTGCGGATCTTTCGCTCGAGTGGCGCATGACCGAGAAATGGTACCTGGGTGGCGGCTACAGCTACATCTGGAACGACCGCGAACAGGCGGCCGGCAGCGCCAGCAACAACAAGTTGTTCATCGCGGTCGGCTACCGGGGGCTTGCGCCTCCGCGCTGAACCGATGCAATGAGCGGGGTAGACACCTCAATGACGATCAAGGACGCACTGGACCGCGCGAAGCTGCTGAAGCAGGCTCGCCTCAGGGAAGAGCGCCTGGAGCAAGCGGCGCAGCGCGAGGCGCAGGCCGCCAGTGCCCCGCGGGCGGAACCGCATTCCTTCATGGCCGAGGCGCCGCGTCCGGCACCCGTGCGATTGGCGCCGCTGGCCATGGTCGACATCTCGGCGGCTGCCTGCGAGGAGAGCCGGATTCTGCTCACCGAGGAGCAGCGGCGGGCCCTGCCGCAGGCCGATGCGGCCTACCGGCTGCTCCGCAGCCGGGTGCAGCAACGATTGAAGCGCAGCAACTGGTCCACACTGGCGATCGTCAGCCCCGAGCCCAATGCCGGCAAGACGGTCACGGCGCTGAACCTGGCGCTGTACATCGCTCGCGAACAGCAGCGGCCGGTGTATGTCGTCGACCTCGACATGCGCAATCCGAGCGTCTGCAAGTATCTCGGCCTCACCGCGGTGCGACCCCTGCCCGAGTATCTCACCGGCGATGCCGCGCCGGAGGACGTGCTGGTCCAGACTTCGGTTCCAGGCCTGATCGTGGCCGGTGCGCGCGCTACCGTCGAGGGTGCTTCGGAGATCCTGGCCGGGCCGCGTTTGGAGAACCTGCTGGCGCATATCCGGATGCGCTCGCCGGATGCGCTGGTGATCATCGACCTGCCGCCGGTGAACGTCACCGACGAAGCCCTGGTGGTCGCGCCACGCGTGGATGCGCTGCTGGTGGTGACCCGCGAGGGCCAGACCCAGCGACGGGATCTCGAGCGCACGCTCAGCACGCTCGCCGAGTACACGGTCGCGGGCGTGATCGTTAACCAGTCCAGCGACGATCAGGTCACGCAGTACGACACCTATGGCTACGCGGCCTGAAGCCGTGCGCGGCTGACTGGGCTCGCCATGAGTAGACTGCTCCCGGCCGGCCAGGATGGTGCCGCAGCCGGTGAGGTGCGGCCGACAGTGGTCGTGTACACGCTCTCGGTGCTCGAGCCATCGATGACCTTCATCCAGAGCCATGCCGAGGCGCTGCGGAACTACCAGCCGGTGTTTGCCGGCGCGCACCGTGTTCCGGGACTCCCGCTGCCGGAAGATCGGGTGGTGACTGCAAGTCGTGGCGGAGTTGCCGGCCGTGCCGAGGAGTTCCTGTTCCGGCGCATGCACTTTGCGGGGCGCCTGGCCAGGGACCTGCGGAGATTTCGGCCAGCGCTGGTCCACGCGCACTTTGGCCAGTCGGGCCCCTCCGCACTGACGCTTGCTGAGTCTTTGAAGGTGCCGCTGATCGTGACCTTCCACGGCCAGGATGCAACGATCACCGACGAAGAACTGCGCAGCAGCTGGCGCGGACGGGAATACCTGCGCGGCAGGCAACGCGTGATCCGCAGGGCAGGTCTGATCATCGCGGTGTCTGATTTCATCCGGAAGAGGCTGCTCGCCAGCGGCTATCCGGAAGCGAAGGTGATCACGCATCGCAACGGTATCGATGTGCGCTTCTTCCAGTTCAATAGGAGTCTGCGCGAGCCAGCTGTTGTATTTGTTGGCCGCTTCGTCGAGAAGAAGGGGGCTGAATACTTGGTGCGTGCCCTTGGCGAACTCCGCCAAGCCGGCGCGCCGATCCGGGCGGTATTCGTTGGCGATGGGCCGCTACGGCCAGCGCTCGAGAAACTGGCCCGGGACCTGGCAGTGGACGCCAGTTTCACCGGATTCCGGCCGCTCGCGGAAGTCCGGGACTGGATCGGTCGCGCTGCCGTCGTAGCCGTACCGAGCGTCACTGCGGCGAACGGCGACAGTGAGGGCTTGCCGACCGTGATCCTCGAGGCACAGGCGATCGGCACACCCGTGGTCGTGACACGCCACGCTGGCAACGCTGAGGGTGTTGTAGATGGGCGTTCCGCGCTAGTCGTGCCTGAGCGGGATGTGCAGGCCTTGGCGGCGGCGATCCAGCTCTTCATCGAACATCCGGCGGCCGTGGGAGCTTTCGGCGCTGCCGGGCGGGCTTTTGTGGAGTCGAACTTTGACATAGCGACCCAGGCGGCTGGCCTCGAGCGGATCTATGATCGGGTGCAGAGCGTGCGGAGGACTGAATGCCTGGCCTGAGACTCATTGCGGGCTCGGGACGCAGCGGCACGACCTGGGTGCTGGATGCGCTGGCTACCGCCAATAAGCTGCGACCGGTCTTTGAGCCGCTGCACCCGGCCGTGTCGAACACCGCCAGGCATTACGCTTACCGGGCACTTGACCCCGACAATGAGCATGCCAAGCTGCAACACTTCCTACGGCAAGTCTGCGCTGGCCGGTGCTGCCGAATGTGGACTCACTACCGTGGCCGGCCGGATCTGCTATTGCCGCCGCCACGCAGACTATTGCGTCCCGGCTCGCTCAGGATCATGTACCACCGCTGGCGGAAGTTCCTTGACGACCGGCCGGAGCTCGCGGCCGCGGCGCGTCATACCGAGCCGCTCGTCAAGTGCATTCGCGCCAACCTGATGCTCGGCTGGTGGCAGCGGTGGCTGGGTGACAGGGTCGTGCTGGTCGTTCGCCATCCCGGCGCGGTCGTGGAGTCGCAGGTCCGGCTCGGCAGCGGCACAATCTGGGACCCGGAACCCGTGCTGGACCGCTACCGGAGAGACGAGGTTCTGCACGAATGGACCGGCAACCGTTACCGCTCGCTGCTCAATCGCCCATTGTCACGGCTCGAGGGCCTGGCAATAAACTGGGTCATCGAGAACCAGATGGCACTCGAGAATGTCGCCAGTCAAAGCGTAACGGTAGTCTTCTACGAGATATTGAAGGCCTCTGCCGCGCGCGAGTGGCAGCGCGTCTGCCAGGCGCTCGAGCTGCCCGCGGTTCCGGAAGACAGCGTCCTGTCGCGACCGTCGCAACAGAGCTCCGAAGCAGGTGTGGAGACAGCGGCAGCCGGCGCAGAGCCAGGCTGGATGCGCCGCCTCGCGCCCGAACACGCGCGACGAATTCAGCAGATTCTGGATGAAGTCGGTTGCGGCACCTACGCAATGGACGACCCGATGCCGCGGTCGGGCGTGGCTGGCCGATGAGTTCCACCGCGGCCTGGCAACTATTCTGGGGGCTTCTGACGCTCATAGCACTCTATGTGCTCGCGTCCGGTGCGCGGCGGACGGTCGCAATCGGCGTGTTGCTCGTCCTGATCCCGTTTCAGTTCGTCGATACCCGGTATGCCACATCGAGCGTATTGATGGCGTACGCGCTCGCAGTCATTCTCCTGATCAACGGCGGCCTCCGGGTGCGCATGTTGTTGCCGCTAGGACTGATCCTGCTCGCATACTTCGTGAGTCTGGCCTTCGCCGGCCGCGAGCTGATGTCTTATCACATCATTTTCGTATTCCAGTTCACGTCGTGCTTGGTGGTTTTCCTTCTTGCCTACAATTTTGCACGCCTGGTCGAGTCCGAGCGATCAATCATCGACGTCCTACTCCTGATGAACGTGCTGGTCGGCATCTATTGCGTGCTGCAGTTAACGGCCGGACCGGGCGAGGGTTTCGTGCCGTTCGGGATCGAAGAGTTTCGATTCAACCCGAACCGGGAAGCAAGTGACCCCCGACTGACCGGGCCATTCAAGAATGCGGGTACGACTGCGGCCTACTTCATGCTGATGACACTCGTGGCTGCAGTTGAAATGGTATTTTCGCAGGGGTCCCGGCGTCGGCTGGTCCAGTTCCTGATCGTCTTGAACCTCGTCGGTCTGGTAGCGACAGCAAATCGTGGCGCATTTCTAACGCTGCTTGTCTTTTTTCCTGTAATGCTCTTTGCATTCCGTCGTGAGCTGGGCCCGAAGGTGATTGTCGCTTATCTAATCGGAGGGGTAGCAGTTCTCGCGATCGCGTCGTTGATCGTTGTCGCCTACACGGACTTTGGTCAAATGTACGATCGTCTCGGGCAGGTTACGGAGACTGAAGATGGCGTGCCGACCACCCGGGCGGATACATGGCCCGTGGCGATCGAAAAGATCAAGAAGGATCCTTGGCTCGGAGAGGGGCCGTATTTCCCAACCGAAGAGACAGCCGAAGAGATGGGTTGGGCGCGTTCGTCGATGGACCCATTCCCACACAGTCTGTACCTGTACCTACTGCGGACAGTTGGAGTCCTCGGCCTCGCTGCAGTCATTGGCTTCTTTCTGCACGCGTGGCTGGTGCTTTGGTATGCGCGGCGACGGCCCGGCCTGGGACGGTATCAATCCGCGCTGGTGCGGTTGGGGCTGATGTTGATCGCGGCATTCCTGGTTGAGCAGATTCGGCTTGAGTTCAATCGCTTGGAGACCATGGACTATGGCCACTTCATCTTTGCCCTGGTGGGCTTGTTCGTTGGGGGCAGCGATCGCGACGGTGGCCCCGCAGTCGTCGCCGTCCCGCGAAATGGGTGACGGGTTGAGGTGGGTCGTTCTGTTTGCGTCAGGGACAATGCCCGACTGTTCCGCTGGGTCATGATCAGTATAGATTGGCCCGAGTAGAGCGCAGTCTGGGAATAATGCGGGTTGCTACGAGTGTGGGAATGCTTCAGTGATGAGTCAAACCGAGAGCGACATATGCGTGTGATGATGATTGGGGTATTCCCACCGTCGCCGTATCGCATCGACGGAGGAGTCGCTGCGGCAATGACTTATCTGTGCCAAGCTCTAAACACGAACAAGAATGTCGATCTCGTGGGCGTGCGGATTTGCGCTGCGGGTTGGTGCGGCGCCGAGCAGGCTCCATTCGAATGGCCGATCGTGGACGCGCCTCTTAGCCGGCTGGCCTTCAGCACCTGTTTTTGGCGAGAGAGGCAGCAGTTGCGAAAGTTAATTCATCGTTTTCAACCGGACATTGTTCACGCGCAGGGTGTAGATCCAGAGGGCTGGATTGCGCTCAGTTGTGGCGTACCGTCAGTAGTCACTGTTCACGGTCTGTTGTGGGAACAAGCGAGGCTGGAACCTAAGTCACTGCAACGAGTTCGAGGGGCGCTAAAGGCTGCCCTGCTCGAGCGGTTGACTGTACGTGCTTCAAGGGAAATTATCGCGATCAGCCCGTATGTAACCGAGTACTACGGCAAGAGTATTGGTGGTCGCGTGCACCAGATTCCAAATGCGACCGCACCGGACTATTTTCGGGTTCGCAGAGCCCCGGAGCGAGGGCGGATTCTGTTCGCAGGGCGAGTCATCCACCGAAAGGGGGTGGCCGATCTTGTCCAAGCAGTGTCAAAGTGTTCTGAGGCCGTCAGCAAGCTTGTTCTTGCTGGTAGTACACCTGATAGTGACTTCTTGAGTCACTTGCGGGAGCGGATACGGATGTTGGGGCTTGAGTCTCGATGTGAATTTGCCGGCCACATGGACGAATCGTCTCTATTGCAAGAATTCGCGCGTGCCGAGACGCTCGTCCTGCCATCTTACCAGGAAACGGCGCCCATGGTGATTCAGCAGGCCATGGCAGCAGGATTGGCGGTTGTCGCAAGTCGTGTTGGTGGTGTCCCCTATCAGGTTGAACATGATGTTTCCGGCCTGTTATTCGAGTCGGGTAATACTCAGCAGCTAGCGCATCAGCTTCGACGCTTGCACATGGAGCCTTCGCTCGGCGAACGGTTAGGGGCCGCAGCAAGAGAACACGCAGCGGCTAGCTTCAGCGCCGACATGGTCGCTGATGCAACGTACAAAGCGTATCGAGTGATCTTGGACGAGCATCGCCAGGAATAGTGCGGGGAAGTCACCTATGCGTCGTTCGGCAATCGCGTCTAAGTGGCCACTGTCGGTGTGGGCACTTCTGTGTGTGTGTGTGGCGGCGCTGAGCGTCCGAGTGTGGGGCACTTGGTACGGGCTACCGTATAGTTACCATGCAGATGAATATCATGAGGTAATGCGGGCCCTGCAACTCGGAACGGGCGGCTTCAATCTTGACCGCACAGGCAAGGGTGGCTTCTACTTTCTCTTGTTTGCTGAGTACGGGTTCTACTTTGTTGCACTGAAGTTGCTTGGGATTGTCGATACGGCGAAGGACTTTGGAGTCCTGTTCGTGCGGGATCCAAGTGTGTTTTATCTGATGGGTAGGCTGTCGGCAGCGCTGCTTGGCGTGCTGACCGTCGCTGCAGTCGCTGATATCGGACGCAGAGCATTTTCAGCTAATGCGGGGCTGCTGGCGGCACTGTTCTTGGCTGTCAATGTGTTGCATGTCGATCTTTCGCGGGTGATCGGTGTCGATGTCCCGATGACGTTTCTCGCGACTATTACGCTTTGCTTTGGTATGCGTATCATTGCAAATGGCCGACGTGCGGACTATCTGGGTGCCGGGCTGTTTGCGGGACTCGCGACGACGACAAAGCTGCCAGCCGTCCTTCTTCTTGTACCGTTACTGATAGCCCACGGCTATGCGGTTCGGCAATCTGGAGGCGGAGTCCGAGCCTGGGTTACGAGCAGTGAACTCTGGCAGACCGCTCTGGCATTTGCGGGCGTACTGGTCCTTACTAATCCGCTGTTCTTCGGTAATCTGTTGGACTCTGTTGCCTGGCTGTTCTTCGCTCCAGGTTCGGGCGACACGGCGGCGCTGTCCGCCGTCGAATCTGGACCGGAGGTTCTTGGCCGCCAGCGCCCGAACCTTTATCTCTATTATCTGTCGGTGATGAGGGAGTCGATGGGTTGGCCGCTCTTCCTTCTCGGCATCGGAGGCTCGCTTCTGGCTATCTGGCGTCGGCGGCCTGTAGACGTCATGCTGCTTTCGTACGCCATCATTCACTACCTTGCTGTTGCTAGCACATCGAGCGCGACGCTGTATTATCCGCGTTATGTCCTGCCGGTCATTGTCGTTATGGCAGTGTTATCCGGTCGGGCGCTGGCGGAGCTACATGGTGTTTTCATGCGAATGTCGGTTGCACTGGCAATGGTCGTCGCGTTGGCGTTTGTGGTGGTGCCAGTGGAGCATCTGCTGGACAATGCGCGAATTCTGATGCAGGAGGACATCCGCACGACGGCTAAGCAGTGGTTCGAGACCCACGTACCGTCGGGTCGCCGCGTTCTCATTGAGGGCGACAAGATTGGCGCCGACCGACAGACCGTCCGTCTTCACGATACTGCTGATGGGCTTCGCCGTAGAATCAACGACTGGCGACTTCGGGAGCCAAAACAGGCGAAGTATCTTGAGTATCAACTCGCAGCTCATGAAGGCGGCGGGTACGATCTGGTGCTGATTCAGGACGGCTCGACGGCGACTCTCGATGACTATCTGGCGGAGGGGGTTGAGTATTTCGTGATTCGGCCTTTGGCGCTCGCGAACCTCCGTAAAGGGGGGCGACCGGATCTGGACCTGCTCGAGAGCCTGCGTACGGATCCTCGAGTCGAGTTAATCCGGCGCTTCGAGGGAGGAGAGAGGGGGCGCCTGGGGTCGATTGTCGAAGTCTATCAGCGCTGCGATCTGGCCGCTATGGCATGCTCCGATGCGAGTCCGTGAGCGCAGTGTCACGATACCGGGCGAGTACCAGATCATCCGGTACCTTCCGGAGTACCGCGGCCAAGTTGCCGAGCTGCAGAAGGGGATGTGGAGTCCGTATCTACGACTCAACGAGGCATATCTGGAGTGGAAGCATCTGTGGAACCCCTATACCAGGGAGCCACTGATTTATCTTGCAGTGGCCCGAGGGCAAGTGGTCGGGATGCGCGGGTTCTTTGGAGCTCGCTGGTTTGTGGGTACGCCGCCGCGGCCGGTGCTGCTGCCCTGCGCCGGTGACCTAATCATTGCGCAAGAGCATCGCAACCGAGGCCTGGTCGCCGAGATCATGAAGTTTGCACTGGCGGACTTGGCACTGCGTGGGTTCGACTACACCATCAGCCTCAGCGCCGGCTCGGTGACGCTGCTCAGCCAGATCGCCACCGGCTGGCGCAGCATCGGCTCGCTGCGGGTCTTGGAACGTGCTGCAGCTAGTCCAGCCAGGACGTCGGCTCTGCGCGTGATGGCGAATAGGTGGCCGTTGGTCGCCGGTCTGTATCGGCAGCTTCGCGATACTGCAAAGGCAAAGGACCCTCGCAACAGGAAATCGCCTAGTCCGCGGCAGTTTGAGTGTTTGGATCAGATGAACGCCCGCTTGGGGCGTCGGCTCAATGGTTGCATAACGATCGAGCCGCGCGCGCGACCGCAGGAAATGGCAGAGCTCGTGGCACGCTTGGTAAGCGACACGCGCATTCGCCATGTCCAGGACGAAGAATATTTCGAATGGAGATTTCGGAACCCCCTCAGTCACTATCGATTTCTGTTCTGGTGCGAACCACGGTTGGAGGGCTTTCTGGTGCTGCGGGCATCGGTTGTGCCGTGGCGATCGGAGGTGGGCATTATCGCATGGCAGGCGAGCTCGGCCGAGGTTCGTTCGGCGCTGATCTGCGCCGCAGTGCGGCTGATGGGGCGCCGTACATTACGCGTCTGGTCGGCGACACTCGCAGATCCGGAGCGTGAGGCACTTGTTGCGGAGGGATTCCGCCCAGTGTCGCAGCGGATCACAGAGAATCCGAGAATGGCGTTGATTCGGTCGACGCGCGAGGAACGGGTGCACCGCGATTGGTTGGTTGATGGCTGGCCAGTGCTGAACATATCGAGTTGGGATCTGTCAATGATCTGTTCGGATGGGGTATGAGGTGTGTCCTGAGACCGTGGTATTGGGTTGTCGCTGGCCGAAACGTACAGATGCGGCATTGTTGGGGTGGACCACCCTCGGGCCAGAACATCGCGTACCACGAGCCGGTGATCAGTCCGGATACGAGCAAGGGCGGCTGCACGATCCGTACCCAGATGGTTCCGTCTACCAAACTCAATTCCTTCAGACTCGACGTTGGTACCTATCATCCATATTGCGTGGCCGCTCCGCTGCAGGCCGCGAAGGCACGAGAAGTGCTTTGGCAATCTATTGCTCGATGGTGGCGCCGTGTTCGCTTACGGGCCAACATGTCCGCGAGTGGCCACTTTGCCGATCGATAACACTGTCGATCATGCTTTGTAGAATGAGAGGCCTTTATGAGGCGGGACTCAAGATCGAATGCGCGCAATCATGTGAGAACCGCCGGGACAGATTGAATGCCAGCCTCGAGGGTCGTATCAGGACGTCTAGGCTGACTATAGCGCGCAAGTATAGTGACGACGTACCGTGGCTTGCCCGGTACGTCGAGTCGAACCGCAGGTCCGGGATGCGGGCTTCGAGTGCCGGCTCGGCGCTGCAACCTCAATTGTTGCAGTATCTTTCGGGTGGTCGGAGTCACGAGCGCTGGCTGGGTGCGAACGGGATGCACCGGCGGTCGACTGCTAGAGCGCTCTGTGCAGCTGAGTTGCCGCCGCAGGTCATGGTCGTCGCGCGCAGGGAAACAAGTGCAGTCCGGTCACGGTCCTTGGAAGGCAGCGTGCGGGCAAAGCGGGCTAGACCAGCCGCGGCAGCCGGCCGCGGTAGCCGCCGGAAGCGATAAAGCGACCTACCGATGCGAAGATTCTTGAGGCGACATCGCGAGTTCATTAGCCATCTCACGGTACTAATGTCCGGTCGCTCGGTAGCTGCGCTGATCGCCCTCCTAACAACACCGATCATCGCACGGTTTTTCTCTCCAGCTGATTTCGGTGCGGCCGCTGTGTTCTTTGCAATCGTCTCAATCACCGCGCAGGGGTCGTGCCTGCGCTATGAAGGTGCAATTGCATTGCCGAGGAGCAGCGGCGAGGCGCTGGCAATTATGGCTCTCGCATACCGGATTCTCTTTGGTGCTGTCATGCTGTCGCTGTTCGTAGTCGGCATCTACGAAGTGACTGGGCAACATTGGGCGACGCTTGATTCCCTCGGTCTCTGGGTCTGGCTGCTGCCGATAGGCGTCCTGATGGCCGGTGCCCATCAAGTGCAGGAAAGCTGGCTAGTGCGCATCAAGGCCTTTCAGCGAATTTCTGCATCGCTCGTTGTGAACAACATCGCTACAAGCGGCAGCCGGATCAGCCTTGGTGCTTGGCTGGGGTCGTCGGTGTGGGGGTTGGTCACGACTCAGGTTCTCGGCATGTTTCTGCAGTTTGTAGTGCAGAACCGCGGAGTAGGCCAGGGCAGGCGCGAGGTCCTCAACCGCTACCAATGGCACGTCCTTAAGGAACTTGCTGGTCGATATTCAGACTTCCCAAGGCTGAACGCGCCGGCAGCCGTGGTCCGCAGTGTTGGATCGAACCTGCCAGTGTTGCTGTTCGGTGCCCTGTTCTCGCCCGCGGTGGCCGGATTTTACGCGATGGCGAGTAGATTGTCGCGTGTACCGTTGGGCATTGTGGCCGAGTCATTGCGCCGGGTGTTCCTGCAGAAGGCGGCCGCTATCCGCAATCGGGGCGGAGATCTGGGCAGGTCATTTCGTCTTGTAGTAGGCGGATTGGCCGTGACCGGTGCCGTGCCGTTCTTGGTCGTCTGGTTATACGGCCAGACGATGTTGACGCTACTACTCGGAGAGCGGTGGTCGGTCGCAGGGCAATATTTGGAAATCATGGCGCCTTGGTTACTTTCTGTCTGGGTGGCCGCGCCTTGTAACGCCGTCTTCGTAGTCCTGCGCGAGCAGGCGTTCTTCTTGGTGCGGCAGACCGCACTGACCGTGGCACGGATCGCCGCGCTCTCCGTGACATATGTATTGACACGGGATCCTGAGTGGACGCTTGGCGCATTCGCCGCCATGGCTGTAGTTGCGAACGTGCTCACGATCATACATTCGGTGCGGGTGATTTCACGGCACAGACCCAGTCCGAGGTCTGCGGAGACGCCCTTTCAGTAGCCCCAGCTTTCCGCCACTCGGCCGACCAGGCGTCGCATCGTCTCAAGCTCCTGCTTGGTAAAGGCGGTCTCATGCTTCTTGTCCAACACAATTGCAGACTTGCTTGGGTCGAATTTTGACGGGCTCCCGCCCAGGTGATGAAGATCTAGAGTCTTACGATGCAGCATGACTGAAGCGTACTCGAGGCCGAGAAAATCACAGATTCGGGTCAGCTCCACTTTCGGTTCGCCGCAGAGGTCCTCATACCGGATTCGAATGCTGCGCCCGGGAGGCAGATCGGCGGTCAGGTGCTCGATCTGAATCATGCGCTTACGCCATCCGATTGCCGCTGCCTCTAGAGAGCGGCCGCGCTTGACCTTTGAATGTACGACAGCCCGGTAGTCTCGCCCCAGCACGATTGCCCGCGCAGAGTGTGGATTGGCGTCGTAAATAGAGCGGAACCGGGTTGTGGACTTTGACGCATCGACAACAAACCGAGCATTGGACACCGCAAAGATAGCATCGAACAGTTTGAGACTATCGCGCGCAAGTTGGGGCCCGCCGAACACGTTCTGTACGAAGCGATACCGGTAACTTCGTGGAAACGCGTGAAGGAATCTGAGCGGGAGCCGGGCGCTTACTGTGAGCAGCCGGTCGTGCCACCGGGCATCACTTCGGTGAGGGGCACTTCGCGTTGTAAGTTTCAGGCCATCGAGCGGTTGCCCCAATGTGGCAGCAACTTGCTGCCAAAAGGAGCACCCGGAAACCGGTGCTCCGCACGTGCAAAGAAGTGGATGAGCCGGATTGTAGAGCGTTCGATCCTCGCGGACATAGGCCCGCAGCCAGATCACTTCGCCGACAGAAACGATGCTCGGATGGGCGCCGAGAAGCTGGTCGAGGAGCGTCGAACCCGACCGGGTATCTGAGAGAATGAATAATACTTCATTGAGCGGCGCCATCTTCAATTCCCAGTAGACGCGGGTTCCAACGCGAGCTGGTCGTTCAGTCCCATCAGGCGCGGCAGCAGGACTTTGCTCCTCAGTGCCGCGAATGAATGCGCCGATTCTCGCGGAATCTGCAAGCGGTCTGCAGGTGGTACTCGTGCAAAGCCAGTGTTGAATGTGAATGCCAGGCCGTAGCCGGCCTGCTGGACTAATTCGATGCTGTGGCGATCAATGTGCCGCGGCCCGCCCACCGGATAGGCAAATGAACGCACCGAATCGCACAATATACCCTCAAGGGCGCGACGTGAACCGGCAATTTCACGGGCCTGTTCCGACGGGTCGAGAGTCGCGAGGACGCGATGCGACAGCGTGTGGGAACCAATGGCATGGCCGGCCGCGCGCAGTTCGCGGATTTGTTGCCAGGTCATCAGCTCGGCACTCTGTAACGCAAGCGGCGGAAGCGGGATTCGGCAGGCATCGGCAAGGCGCGTGAGCAGCTCGGCAGTACGGTCCGCAGTCTCCAGCTTGAAAAGCTCAAGAATGCTGCGCAGCGCCTGCCTGAATCCGCTCGCAAGATCATAGCCTCGACCGTCGACGACGATAGACTTCAACGGCGTCTGTTTCAGCAGGTAGGCCACCTGGTCCCACCAGCCCAGCTGACGTTTCTCGATGAGCTCGACAGGTACAAAGAACAACCCCCGTATACCGCATTCATCGAGTACCGGCTGGGCCAGCGTGCGGCAATCGACGTATGCATCGTCGAATGTGACCGCCGAGAGAACGGTGCCGTGCGGGTACCCCGAGCCGTTTCGCAGACCGAGCAGGGATTCCTCATCGAGAATGATCGTGGAGGCCTTGAGCCATTGCATCTGGCGGCGAAAGGTCTCCAGATCGGGACCAAACACCCCGTCATCGAACATCGTCCGCCCGACGCTTCCGGTAGGCCAGAGGCGGTGGTAGTTGACGACAAGAAGCATCGGTCCGCGACGCGTTGGATCCAGTCTTCGGGCGCCTGAGGCGATTAGGGCGCTCGCCAGCAACAGTCGCTTGTTCACTGTCGGAGTTCCATCCGCCTCAAAGGCAGCGTCCTTAGTTGCCTCATCTGCCACCGCCTCAGATCCCGGATGAACTCCCGATCCGGGAACTGCGGCTCACGCCGCACGGCCGCGTAGAGATAGCTTGCGATGATGATCAGGCCGCCGATCACATACGGCTTCTCGTGCATCCGGAACAGGCCGGAGGCAATGGCATAGAGCGGGTGATAGCCCATGAACCAGATGCCACGGCCGAGGCGTACCCGCCCCGTATAGACACTGGAATCGGACGAGCCCATCAGCCGGTGATGGAACAGGCGGGCTTCCGGGTGATCGAATGAGAGGGTCCGGTAGCCCTTCATGCGGCAGCGGTGAATGTCTATGCCGTCCCAGAGGATGGTCTGGGTGAAACCGCCGATAGCGTCGAACGCCGCCCGCTTGTAGAGCTTGAACTGGCCAGCCACCATCTCGTCGATGATGAACTCCTCGACCAAACCATCTTTCTCTGGCCGGTAGACCTTGCCCGATACCGCTGCGAGCTGGGGCTCGCTCGCTAGCCTTTCCAGCATGACTTCCAGGTATCTTGGCGGAAACGACATGTCGCCATCGAGCTTGGCGATGAACTGGTAGTCGGGACTGTTCAGGCGCTCTCGCCCGAATTTGAACGCAGCGATAACCCCGGAGCCGAGCTGGCGAAAGCCGCGATTGTCCCGGCTGATCACCCGAATCCAGGGGTGGTTTCGGGTATAGGACTCTATGATCGCCCGGGTGTCGTCGGTCGAGCCGTCGTCAACAAACAGCCACTCCTGGGGCTGCACGGTCTGCGTCACCATCGCCTCGAGCGTCCGCCGTACATACTGCGCCTCATCCCGCACCGGCGAGATGATGGCCAGCGGTACGACGGGCTTCGGGCTCATAGACCCTTGGACTTACGCTCGTGCGCCACTCGCAGCACGCGGCCAAATCCTTCCTCGACGCTGATCACCGGCTGCCAGTCCAGCACCTTCTGCATGAGGCTGATGTCGGCATAGCGCGAGTGCACGCCGACCGGCTTGTCCTCGAGCGGCTTGATCTCGGGCTCATAGCCCTCGAGCCGCGCGAACAGGCGGGCCACCTCGCGGAAGTTGAGCAACTTGCCCGAGCCGATGTTGATGGCACTGCCGTCCTTGACCCTGGCGAGAACCCGCAACGCCGCCTCGATACAGTCGTCGATGTGCACGAAATCGCGACCCTGCAGCCCGCTGCCCCAGACTGTGAGCGGGGCCTCGCGCTTGGCGGCTCGCAGCGCGATGCTCGGCACCGGGTAGCTCAGGTCCTGTTCCTCGCCATAGCCGGAAAAGGGCCGGACGCAGGCCACGTGCAGTCCGTAGTGCTGGTGCGAGATCCGGGCCAGGTATTCGCCGGTCAGCTTGGACCAGCCGTAGGTCATGTCCGGCTGGCCCAGCCGGCCGCCAAACTGGATGTCGGACTCCTTCAGCGCCACGGCACCATCCTTGCCCTGCAGGTCGACTGGGTAGGCCGCCGAGGACGAGGCGTACAGCAGGCGGTCGGGCTTCGTCCGGACTGCCCAGTTGAAGCACAGGGCGTCGAGCGCGAGGTCGATGGCCACCGCCATGGGATTGCCATCGATGACGAGGCGGCCGCCGACGACAGCCGCGAAATGGAATACATCGCCGAAGATCGGCTGCTCGAGCGGGCCGAGTTCGGTACGGCCGGAAAAGAAGTCCCGCGCATCGCCGAGCACGAAGATAACCCGGCCGCCGTCGTACTCAATGACCCCGGGAGCGACCTCGCGCCGCCGGTCGGCACCGGGCAGCCACTGGTCGCAATGCAGGCCAATGGAGCAGTCGTCCACGATCCACAGCGCGTAGCCTTCCTTGAGCAGCCGCCGCGTCAGATTGCGGCCGACGAAGCCACAGCCACCGGTAATCAGAGCAGTCTTCTTCGTATTGAACATCGTTCCTCTCAGTGCCGTGCCGCCCGCGCGGCAATGGTCTTGCGATAGTAATCTTCCAGCCGGTCGGCGATGGCATCCTGCGAATAGGTGGTCAGCGCGACCTCGCGGGCGCGTTCGCCCATCGCCGCGGCCCGGGCCGAGTCGGCGAGCAGCTCATCGATGCGCGCGGCGAACTCGCCGGCCTCGGGCCGGACCAGCAGGCCGATGTCATGATCGCGCAGCAGACTGGCGACATCGCCGACGTCGCAGGCGACCGTCGGCCGGCCGACCGCGACGTATTCGTTGATCTTGGACGGCCAGCGCCCGCGGTTGGCGATCGTGTCGGACAGGGGCAGCGCCAGGACCTCGCAGGCGGACAGGTGGTCCAGCATGCTTTCGAACGGCAGGCGGCCGGTGATGGTCACGCGCTCGCGCACGGCCTCCGGTACCTGGCAGCCCGGATCGCCGACCATGATCAATCGGGCATCGGTTGCCTGCAGGCGCCGCAGCGTCTCGAACAGCAGGTCGGCATCCCGCTGATAGATGTTCCCCAGATAGCCGATGTACCGGCCATCCGGACTCAGGCCACAGCGCGCGCGCGCCTCCTCCGGGGAGCTCCGGCGGATCGCCGTGGGATCTGCTCCCGGCGGCAGATAGAGGATGTTCCGGCCGTCGATCCCCATGGCCTCGGCGCGCTCACCCAGGGCCCGCGAGATGACCACGGTGCCATCAGCATGTGGCCGGGGCTTTTCCTCGAAGAACTGCTCCAGCGGCCCGATCAGGGTCCGGATCAGCCAACCGTCCCGCTCGGTTGTGGCTCCACCACGGCCCCACCAGTCGGTCCAGTCCGCCACCCAGGCGGCGCCACTGGCCTTGCGCCCGAGCCAGGCTGGCAACGAGACCGCGGGCCGGGTATCCACCGTGTGGATGATGTCGAACCGGTGCCGGCGAACCCACAGCGTCCGCCGCAGGGTATCCCACGGGTCCCAGCCGGTACGGCCGACGCCCCAGAGCAGGTCCGGTGATTCGACCAGATGGACCCCGTCGAGATCCCGCTCGACCATTCGCAGGCGCCCGGTCGGGTGGATAGTCATCAGGGTTACGTCGTGCCCCCTGCGGGCCAACGGCACGCCCAGATTGAGGCCGCGATAGTACGCACCGCCCTTGCGGGTCGGGTTATGGACGATGAACAGGACCCTCAGCAGCGGGGGGCATGGCTGCATGGCTGGATGTACCGCGGGTTCTCGTGAACCCAAGTAACGCAATGTTACTATTTTGATACAGCATAGAAGCGGAAATCGATCACATCTGCGGGCTGTCTCCACCGACGGTATTGAGCAAGCTCGGCGCTGTCGATGCTGCCCTGCATTACCATCTGCCAACGGTGCGCAGCGCAAAATGTCCACCCTCGGCGGTCGCTCGTTTGCTCACCCCGAGATCAGGCTCACTTCGATCGAGCGCGTATACGTCGGATCTCGAGTACTTCTGCATTCCAAAGTACTACTCGGTGGAACACGCTTTGGCAGACGGTGGAGGAAATCTGAATCGGTCACGCGCTCACGGAAGACCCGAACGGATTCACTCCCAATTGCTCCCCGTGCAGATTGCGCTGACGCTCTCCCCGAGCATGCGCTCACACTGTCGGCGCAAAGAATCAACATTTAGAAAACGCACCGTCTGCGCCTTCCCACTGAGCCTCGGAAGCGCCTTTTCAACTCGGAGACCGTCAACTCCAAGGAAGCGTCCGATTGCGGCTATCGCGACCTCCCAGCTCTCGACCAGGTCTTCGTAAGAAAGCAAGTGCCCCCCATATCTCTTGTAGATTTCGAGTACGCGCTTTCGGTCATTCCAGCAAGACTGAACTAAGTCGCCGAAAACAATCGGATCCGCCTCAACCTCGATAGGTCCTTTGGAATCACGAATTGTGTTGCCGTGATATATGTGAGAAACCCGCGCGGAATACTGGGACAGCGCAGTCGACAAGACACTTTGCCGAACAAGAAACAGTCTCCTCACCCGCTGCTGAACAATACTGCGCAAAATGGCTGGACGACCTCGCAATTGCGATATCATGAGCTTGAATCCAACAGCCTCAGCGTCCAATCCTGCGATTTCGTAAAATCTCAGCACGTGTCTACTTGCAGGGATTCCAAGCGACAGCGCGTCAATTATTCGCCCGACGCCACGGCTGTCAAGTGGCCGCTGCAAGAACTGCCACTCCGGATGATGTATGCCATCTCCTTCATAGAGAATCTCGCCAGCGCAAAATACGCGAGAGTCAGCATCAAGTGAACGTACAAGCAGTGTCGAGCCCGTCCGCTGACTAGTGATGAGCACAAATGGCTGCCGATAGTGCATCTGCTGCTACACGTATCCAAACTGCTGCAGCCACTGGCGCCCCGTTTCTTCGACCTTCCGCCGCTGCGGGTCCGGATATGTTTTCCAGCGGCCCAATGACGCTGGAGTCCGAACAACACGAGCAAGTTCACTGATGTTGCCTTTGGAACATTCGGCAAATCTGCAAATCTCTTCTGTCTGTCTTAGCGGCTCCCGACAGAGATCCTCCCACCGAATTTGCAGGTATCGATCCTTCATATTCTGATTTCCGTACTCGGCGGCCGCCTGGTTTGATCGACCCCAAAACAAGATCATTTGCTCCTCAGGGCACAACCCTCTCTCTTCACTTGCCAGAAAAGCCGGCACATAGCGATTATTCGTAACGAACGGATTTCCTAAAGATACGTCACGACCGTCTCGGATGACATGAATGAACTTCATGTCCTTGAGTATTTGATCAAGAAATGGCAAAATCAACATAGTTCGCGGATTCTTGAATCCCCATTTGATACTGCGAATCGGAAAATACAACAACAACCTTCGCCGAAACGCAGCCCGCATCCGTTCAAGATCATTTGCTGATAACTGGTCAAACAGGTACGGCTCGACCCAGCGGTTCAATAGACTAATAATTCGAAGGTCGGCGCTGTCGCTGCGCCTAGTAACATGCTCGATACCCGTGAAGACCCCCCCTAGGGTAACTAGATTACAAAATACTCTCGTGCCCGAGTGCCCATTACCACCAATTACGATTGGGCCGCGCATTTTCCTGCCTCTTCATCCGATGTGGCTAAAGTCGCGAATGTACTGACTCGAAGGAATTGGGTCAATCAACGCTACCACAAGTTCACGAATTGTGACGTGATAGACAAGCCACCGTAGGCTCCAGCAATAGCAAGAGGGTCCCTGTTGTTCGGCCTGACTCGACGAGCCGCGCGAGATCGTCAGCCACCGGAGGCGCGACGAAAGTCGGCATCGGCCAATAGCGTCAATCTGGAATGCATGAGGCCGGAACCTCCATGCAAACAATTTCCGAGTGGCTGTGCCGTCTATACGGCACCGCGGGAGGTTGCACACTGTCGCTCGGAATCGAAAGCGAGCTCGGAAGCAAGACATCATCGCGGCCGGTCTCTCGAAAGTGACGGAATATCGCAACCGGAGTGGCCTCCTTCCATCCCGGTATGAGAGGCAATGCGGCGGTACCGGTTCGAAAGTCCACGTGCACTTGGTGGCGGAAATCGTCTCCCGTTATTACTAGACAGTTGCCGATCTCATCGAAGTGCTGCGGCACAATTGCTAGGTTTCGATCCGGTTTGTATATCAGCGTTGAAATTGTTAGAGGAAGTTGCGGAGGGGGTTTGGCAACAATTACAGTGCTTGATTCTGGGTGGCCACAGTACAGCTCGGCGTAGCTAGATTCGAGTTGTAGACTGATGGCTGCAGAGTGCTCGAGCTGACTCGTGCCCGTCGTGACCAGGTACGCTAGATTCAATGTTGTGCCCCTGGTCGTCACTTGTGCACGCGCATTACTTGCGTCAATCACTACGTCGGAGTCGGGTGCCAAGTGCAAGCGCTGCTCAATGGAATGTTGCCCCAAGCCTTCAAGTGAGTCTAATACGAGCCAATACAGGCCGTGCATTGCGATAATTGTCCGCGTAACCGATACGGGGTCCCGCAATCTTTCATAACCGTTGTGCCGGCCGACCATGACCGTGCATGAGGGAGAGGTAGCCCACAACAGTAATTGCGCCTCTGGTGAAGACCATATTTCGCCGCGCTGGGCAAGAATGCCCTGATCCTTAGCGTCGATACAGATTGTGTTGTGCGCTTGTGTTCGTCGCAGTGGCTCTAGTCCTACTCCAGACTCGTGAACACCGGGATCGATTAGGATCGGAATGCCCGACACGGACAACGTAAAGGAAAGAGTGTCGAGGTGCGCGTGCTTGCGATTGCGTTCATAGCCGGTGGGTCCGCAATCCCATACAAGCACGTCGCAGTCTTGGGACCAGCCGGATCTGGCAACAAAATACCCACCCTCCATAAATGCATAACCACAGGCAGTCTGCGTGAATGGTTGTTCCACTTGCGAACTGGCTGGACTCCCGGCGAGCAGCCAGTGAGTGTGATCTGTTGTTTCGGTCTCAAGCCGGCATCCGAATTCAGCAGCAAGTGTGGGGCAAGCTGCTAGACTTTGGAATCGTTGGTAAGTGTCTTCGATGTGCGAGTCCCCGAACTGGGGCAGTTGCCCGCTGCCTTGATCAATCCAAAGCAGGAAGGTGGTCATCTTCTCAACGACCAATTGCAGAGAGCTTGCTCTCTTGTCGCCATTTCTGCTCAAGAAGAGCAATAGGTCCGATAGTTCTCCAGCGATAATTTTGTGGTACATTGTCGAGCGTTCAACGTGCACACCATCTCCGCAAACTTGCCCCCGCAATTCGCGATTCAAGATCGTCCATGCTTGGTGTCGCCATCGTGCAGCACCGCGAAACTCGGGAAACGCTTCGCTTACGAGCGCGAGTGCCTTCGCTTCTAGCAGTATATGGTTTCCAGAGCAATGAAGCTCAATTGCGTGACTGAGATATTCAGCGAGTAGCCCCAGACCGCGAATGAATTGCTCGTAGTGGGAGCGCGGCCAATGAGAGGCGGGTAGGAACAAGTAATGGGCCCAAATCCACGCATTGATGCGACTTGCTATCTCAAACGGTGTATCCAATGCAAGTTGACCGAGCTTTCCGATGTGCTGGTCCATCCAGTCACCAGATTCCTCCAGGAAGCATCGCAAGAAACGTTTATCCTCTAGAGAATACCAGTAGGCAAAGCCGAGCGTCGCGAACCAATGATGACGATTCAGGTCCCACTTCCAGCCTAAGCTTGTCGCATCTGGCCACCACTCGCCGGAGGGTAGTTCAATTGGCTCGCGGCCCCGGAAGGAAAAGCGTCGCGCAAGTATATCCTGAGCTACTCGCAGCGTACCGACCTGCCGTGCCTTTGGAATCGAGCGGACTATGGCCGTAATGGATCCTTTCTCCCAGTGCCACCGAGGCGACGTTCGCGCAAGATAATAGCCGCGACAGTCAGACTGATGCGCATCGCTTGGTAGACTGATGCGAGCATGATTCGCCATACCAGCTGTTGGAAAGCAATGGTTTATCCACCATCGGTGCAAGACCGCATGCACCCTTCGTGGAACATATGTGAGGTCCTGGGAGGCAATCTTCCGCATGGACCAGAGAAGCCATTCCATAGGTGCCTCGTAGGGCGCTACTGGGGAACCGGTAGCCGCGCGGCGTGATATATCACGCCAAGAACGTGGGGATGTCGGAGCAGTGTGGAAAGGCCGCGTTCGGGGGTCAATCGAGTTAACAACATCCGGGTCACGAATCTGCCACGCACCCACGTCGTCTTCAACTATCGCCTCAATGAGCGATGGCGATTTCTTCGGCACGGTTGGACGGCTGAACGGATCTGCCACGGTCACACCGCCAATGCCCTGCCGCCTCGTAAGACTCTTTGCTATTCATGGCTAATCAGGAACAACAAGAGGGCGCAGAACCATCGATAGACCAGTCGCGCCGGAGCTGAAGTGCAGGGTACACATTTACTTAGTGCGTCTCCAGAAGTCTCTAGCAGCACGCTCCGGCCGCATCGAACCCAGAAGATCTGGTACGTGTTGTATATTCTCTCCAATCACGATGAAGAACAATGGGTCACTTATCGAACAGTCATTTCCTGCGGGGGCGCCGGGGAATTCCGATCACTTTCAGATCGGAACTCAAAAGCCCCTCTATCAGGAGCAATGTCCTGCGGGCGTGGCAGATCATCGAAATCGAACTGAGGCGATTCCGCTTCATTGATACCCGTATTTCGCGCCACACTGTGACTCGCCAAACGATAATTGTTTGCGGGCGGATCAACGAAGCCTACATCGGACACCTTGCCAATAAGATTATTGTTGATCGTTACAGTTGCAGGGGCCTTGATCGCACCGGCTACGGCATCGACAATAATATTGTCTTTGATGCTACCACCGGCAGCGCTCGCACTAATTGAGATGGCCCAACCGTTTGCGCGGACAATGGTATTGTTGACGATTATCGGAAACGTACTAGCTGTTGCCTCGCCCACGCGATTCGTCGCAGAGCCGCCGGACGATATACCATTTCGCGCGGTTAGACCGATGACCCCTGGGTCGATTACGACGTTGTTATAGATGCGCGCACGCTGAGCGCCAAACGATGAAGGCAGATCTGGGATCCAATGCTGAATGGCGGTATCTCCGGATGATTCGACGAAGTTATTGTAGATGTCGCCCGAGCCATCTAACAGAGAGATGCCAAAGATCTCGCCCTGGCTAGCGGGATCAGATTCGCGACCAACGTTGCGCACATAATTGTGATGAATGCGATTGTCGCCTTCGATCGGGGACTTCAATTGAATGCCGTCCCAAGCAGTATCCGACACAACATTATGCCGAATATCGACGTTGCGAAGCGGAACACCACCCCCATAGTAGTTCGGGCCGATATAGTACCCTTCGCCTTGGGTGTTATGAACGAAGGTGTGCTCGATCACGATGTTTTCCTGCCGTGCTCCAGGATAGTTGATTGCCTTAAACTGATGGTCGTTGGTCGTAATTCCAATGCCATCGGATGCATGTGTTGGCCATCCGCCATCTATCTCGACATGGCGAATCGAAAAATCTGAACAGTTGTTGAAAACCTGTGGGGTCGTGGTATCTCCCATCGTCTTAAGGAACGCGCTTGGAGCGTCTTGGCTCGTAGCGGTGGCATTGGACGCGTACATAATCTTGATGCCGTATGGATAGCCGCTGACTGTGGTTGAGATATTGCCTCCGTCAAGAACGAAGTGACGCGACGCGCGGATCCCGAATACGAAACCACCGCTGGCGGGATCGCCCCGGCGAACGACAGCCTGGCCGCCGGCAGCGCTGCGGATGATCACGGGTTGAGAAGCGGTACCGACGATGTTGCGGAAGGTCCTTGGACCATGGACACCGGCGGCAAGCTCAATGACCTGGCCCGGCTGTACGCCCTGTGTTGCACCGTTGAAAGTGTAGGACGCTGTCCCGGCTGGAATCACGAAATTGGCCGCGGTGGCTCCAGCGGCGGGCCCAGCAAGGAAGGAAATCAGCAGTAATCCGGCCAGGAGGTCTGGCCACCGGTTGCCGCCCGGCAGATATGGCCGGACGTTTGGAAAAGTGCTCATCGGGAACTCCTGGTGCGGAGGCATTTCAGGGTGAACTTTAGTGCCCTTGGGGCCGGGGTGGACCAATTCTGATGCGATTCGTGGAACCAGTCACATTTTGACTTGGACTTCAAGGCGGTGCAGGGCTGCCGCATCCGTGCTAATTGGATCGTCGAAGTGTCCGCTTGCAGTTTCGCCCATCCTGGCGACCAGCGTATGCCCGCAGCGTCGCGCCAAGGATCTTGCTATCGCCAATTGTGATGTGGCGGATCGCCCTTCCCGCCACGTTCATTTCGAGGATCGCCGCAGCGACGAAGTTCGGCGCGAGGCTATCAGCGGGTCGCTCGCAAACGAACCGTCGGACCTATTGCTGCTCGATTTCAATGGCGCCAATGATCGGTTGAGCCTGTCGCGGGACGAAAAGCACAGTCAGCTGGCCGTCTGCCACAGCCAGATTGAACGTGAGCGCCAAAGCGCTTCGCGCTCCAGCTTGTGCGAAAATGTCGAAGTTGCTTAGTACGGTGACATTCTCAATGTTTACGTCGAATACGCGAGCACCGATCTTGCTCCTGTTCTTCGTCATCTCAGCAAAGTGTAGCGTGATCCTGTAGTCGCCGTTCTGCACTGGCACCGTATACGCCATTTGGGGAGTCGTACTCGGTCCCTCTCTCCATTTCTGGTAGATCGGATCATCAATGGTTCCCGCTACCTGTGCGGAGGAGCTCTTCGCGTTGCCTATGTTGAAGTACCCTGTGTCAGGCACCCATGTCTGGCCCAGCAAGTCTATGTAAGACTGTCCGCCGGCGTTGATACGGATAGCTGTACCGTCGGAAGTCTGAACTGTGACGTTGACCGGGCTCGAGGTGGTGGTGGCGCCGGCGTCATCGGTGCTGCGGGCGGTGAGCGTATAGCTGCCGGCCAGGACGTCGTTCCAGGTGGTGGTGTAGGGGGCGCTGGTGTCGATGCCGAGCAGGGTGG
>SCUD01000167.1 GCA_004297335.1 Gammaproteobacteria bacterium | reverse complement strand
TTGAACTATAAGGACTTCCCCGATTGCACAACGCTGAAGGGACGAAGAGGTCGGACTGCGTCACTATAACCGGCCTGTTTGCGAGCGCATGTCGCTCTGGCCCTGATGAAAGCCGCACGCCCGGTCCTCGCACGTTAGTCGGCATCGAATGCCGCCATTCAAATGTTCAGGTTTTCCGGGCGCCGGTCTGACCGATTCGACATCAACGTTTGCGGTCTCGGTGGAAGATGAAGTTATTCGATACGCAACTCCTCGTTTCTGCTGAGCAAGGCCCAGGCGATGCGTGCGTTCTTCGATGCGATCGCGACCAAGGCGCGGTGGTATCCGCGCCGGGTTTCGACGCCTTGTACCCATCGGCTCATCCGGTCAGCGTGCCGGGTTGCGGTGTGCAGCACCGAGCGTGCACCTTGGACGAGCAGGCATCGGAGGTAGGCATCGCCACGTTTCGTGATGTGTCCGAGCCGGCTCTTTCCGCCCGAGGAATGCTGTCGCGGCGTGAGCCCGAGCCAGGCGGCGAACTGCCGCCCGCTCTTGAAGTCGCGTGCATCCCCTACAGTGGCGACGATGGCCAAGGCGCTGAGCGTGCCGACGCCACGGATCTTCATCAAGCGCTGCGCAGGCTCGCACCCACGCGCCTGGGCTTCGAGCTCGCGATCGTACGCAGCAATGCGCTCATCGAGCACACGCAGGTGCGCGAGAAGATCGTCGATGGCTCGGCGAGCGAGCCCTGGCAAGGCCTCTGCCGCCTTGGAAGCGTCGCGGCGCACGATGACGCTGCGCAGTGGCAGCACGACGCCGAACTCGGTGAGCAGGCCCCGCAGACGGTTGATGGTCCCCGTGCGCTCGGCGATGAAGCCCTGGCGTACCCGATGCAGACTGAGCAGCGCCTGCTGCTCGAGCGACTTGATCGGCACGAACCGCATCCCGGGACGGCTGACGGCCTCGCAGATCGCTTCGGCGTCGTTGCCATCGTTCTTGCCGTTCCTGCGGTAGGGGGCGACAAACTTGGCGGCCATCAGCTTCGGCGTGTGTCCGAGAGTACGGAATCGTCGCGCCCACTCGTGAGCGCCCGAGCCCGCCTCCATCCCGATCACGCACGGCGGCAGTGCGGCTACCGCCTCCATCACCTGATCTCTTCGCAGGGTGCGACGCAGTACGGCGCGTCCGGCGCCATCCGCTCCGTGCAACGCAAACACTCGTTTTGCTAGGTCGATCCCCACGGTAGTAACCTGTTCCATGACTTCCCCTCCGGTTATCAGATTGAACTCAGACACTTCAATCTTGGCACTTCGATGCCGTCACCGCGTAGGGGAAGTCCCTTTCATTCGTTAGACGCCAAGGCGACATCATGACGGTCAAGCGCATGGACAACGTCGGCATCGTGGTGGCAGACATCGATGCCGCCATTGAGTTCTTCACCGAACTTGGCCTCGAGCTCGAGGGGCGTGCCCCAATCGAAGGAGACTGGGCTGATGGCGTCACTGGATTGCGCGACATGCGCGTCGAGATTGCCATGATGCGTACGCCGGACGGTCACGGCCGCCTCGAGCTGTCCCGCTTC
>SCUD01000166.1 GCA_004297335.1 Gammaproteobacteria bacterium | reverse complement strand
CCAGTGGACGGTTTCGATGACCTCCGGGAGTGGCACCGGCGAGGAATAGATCGCGATCGGATACGCCGCAGCAAAGTGCTCGGCGTAAAGACGATGCATCACCGCGAGTCTCTGCGTTCCCACGACCGCTTGCGCGAGTGACGCGAAGGCAGGCACGACGACTTCGATACGCCGCTCAGGCAGGTCGCGGGCAAGCGTGATGTCCGACAAGGTCGGGCGCCGGTCCGGGCCGAAGCAGGCAACGACATGACCCGCATTCACGAAGGCATTGCGGTCCATCCTCTCATAGCCTGCCTCGCGCCAGGCGATCACGACGTCGTCGTCGCGGAACAGCTCGCGCGACGGCTGCGAGGTGGTGCGGTCCGCGGCAATGGAGAAGAGCAGGTCGATCTCGGCGCGCTCGAGCGCTTCGACGACGGCAGTGCCGGGCTCAAGGATCTCAAACGTGATGCCAGGCGCGAGCCGCGCAACCTCGGCCATGACCCCGGCGAACAGGATCGTATAGGCATAATCGGATGCGACAACCGCGAAGGAGCGCTGCGCGGTAGGCGGGTCGAACTGGGCGGGCGTCAGGACCTCCGCCCGGATCTGCAGGAGCACGCGCCGGACCGGCGCGGCCAACTCCTCGGCGCGCGGCGTCAGGATCATCTGCCGCCCGCTCTGGACCAGGAGCTCATCGCCGAAGAACTCGCGCAGGCGCCGCAGCGCCGCCGTGACCCCGGGCTGGCTGAGGTGCAGCCGTCTGGCGGCCGCGGAAACACTCCGCGTCTCGAGGAGCGCATCCAGCGCGGTGAGCAGGTTCAGGTCCAGTCGCTCGAAGCGCATGCGCGGGCTCCCTCGGCGAGGCGACCGCCGATTCACGGCGGTAATCCTAAGGGATTGCCGAAGTGATTGGACAGGGTCCGGATACGCGGAGAGAGTGCTGCGTCTGAGGACGTTCGTGGATTTCCACGGAGGCGAACACATGGGTCTGGCGGTCATCGGGGCGGGCTGGGGTCGTACCGGCACCAAGTCGCTGAAGCTGGCAGTGGAGCATCTGGGCCTCGGCCCCTGCCATCACATGGAAGACATCCTCGCAAGTCCGAGACAACTGAAGCTCTGGCTCGCCGTTGCCAACGGCGAGACGGTGGACTGGAACGAGGTGTTTGCCGGCTACCGATCCGCGGTGGACTGGCCGAGCGCCCATTACTGGCGCGAACTGGCTGCCTTCTATCCCGACGCCAGGGTGATCCTGACCGTCAGGCCGGCCGAGGCGTGGTGGAACAGCTATTCGAAGACGCTGATGCGCGCGTTCCAGAAGAGCGAGGCAGGCATCGACAATCCCCACATGCGCGGTGTCTCCGAAATGGTGCTCAAGTCATCCCGCAAGACTTTTCCCGCGAGAATGGACGACAAGGAGGCCCTGCTGGCAGCGTACCGTGACCATGAAGGGACAGTCAGGAAGGCTTTCGCCGGAGAGCCGGAGCGGCTGCTGGTTTACGACGTGAAGGAGGGCTGGGAGCCCCTGTGCAGGTTCCTTGGCGTGCCGGTGCCGATGGCGGAGTTTCCCCACTCAAACACCGCCGAGGATTTCTGGGCCGACAAGGTCCGCGACAGTCTCAAGTGAGACCGGTCACAGCGGGGATCTGAGATGCTGAAGCTCTACCACATGTGGACATCGACCTGCTCGAAGAAGGTGCGTCTCGCCCTGGCGGAGAAGAACCTGGAGTGGGAGAGCCGCGCCATGAGTACCAACCCGGCACCGGAGACCCTGGAGCCCTGGTACCTGAAGATCAATCCCAACGCCGTGGTACCGAGCCTCGACCACGACGGCCGCATCATCATCGAGTCCTGCGTGATTCTCGAGTATCTCGACGATGTTTTCCCGGACCCGCCGCTCCGACCGGCGGACCACGTCGATCGCGCGACCATGCGCGTGTGGCTGGACCGGTCGGAGAGCGTGGTCCACAGGAACATCAACATCCTCTCCCACAACCGCTTCATGGCGACCGCCCTGGGCGGGATGACGCTCGAGCAGAAACTGGCGATGGCGAACCGCCATCCCAAGGTCGGCATGCGCACGGAACGGTTGCGCCGTTATCGCGAAGGGGTATCGGCGGAGGAGGAGCAGCTCGCCGAGTCCCTGCTGGCCGAGCTCATGGACGAAATGGAAGCGACCCTGGGCACCCAGAGCTGGCTCGCAGGCGCCGGGTTTTCACTGGCGGACATCGCCATCACGCCGTTCATCGAGCGCTTCAAGGTGAACCGCCTGGCGGCCCTGATCGACTGGTCGAAGCGCCCGGCCGTCGGCGACTGGTGGCGACGCATCACCGCGAGGCCGTCCTATGAGAAAGGCATGGCCCTGCACATGGCAGCGGCGCCAGCGAGGTGCTGACCCTTTTCACCGCGCGGACTGCCGTGGGTTGACCTGCAGGCGCATCTCGCTTCCCCAGCTGGAGAATCCGGGCGGGGGCGCCAGCCGGTGCCGCGCCCCCGCCGCGGGGTCAGGCTGGCAGCCGGGTCGCACTGACGGTGATCTCGGGCAGGACCGTCACTGCCGGCTGGCTGGTCGCGCGGCTGCCGGAGCCGACTCCGGCCAGCGCCGCGGCGACGATCGTCGAGAATACGACCCCGGCGAGCGTCGTGATGACGACCTTCGGGAAGACCTTTGCCTGCGTCGCGCTGTAGCTGTTCATCGCTGGTCACCTCCATGGGCTGTTACCCGGATTGGATGCCCGGGCCCTCTGTTCGGTTTAAACTCTGCCCGCGTCCCGGCCTGTGAACCAATCCGGTTTCTGATGCGTCGTTAAGGAAAACTTGCCGTGCCCTCCGCCTACGGTCGGCTACCGCTCAATGCCCTGCGCGTGTTCGAGGCCGTGGCGACGCGGCTGAGCTTCGCCGAGGCGGCTGAGGCGCTCGGCGTCACGCCGGCCGCGGTCAGCCAGCAGATCAAGGCCCTCGAGGACTACCTGCAGCTGCCGGTGCTGCGGCGCAGCGGCCGCAAGGTCGAGCTGACGCCGGAGGGTGCCCGGCTGCTGCCCGGCGTGCGCGCCGGCCTCGACACGCTGCTGGCGGCGCTGCGAGAAATGCGCCTGCAGCGCGCCGGCGGCACACTCCATGTCAGCACGCTGGCCTCGCTGCTGCAGAAGTGGCTGACGCCGCGGCTGCAGCGCCTGCATGAGCGCTGGCCCGAGCTGCGTGTTGACTGGCACACCTCGCGCGAGGCTGTCGATTTCGCCCGCAGCGATTTTCACGCCGCGATCCGCCTCGGTCCGGGGCCAGTGCCCGGCGCTGTTCCAGGTCTCGCATATCAGCGCATCATGGACGAATGGCTGGTCGTGGTCGCGGCGCCGGCCCTGTACCGCCGGCATGGCTCGATCGACGAGCGCGAATCGCTCGACGGGCTACCGGTGCTGCAGGCCAGGGACGAGCCGTGGTCGCGGTTCGAGCACAGCACCGGCCAGGCGCTCGCCTGGCCGGCCGGGCCGACGATCATTGACGATTCGGTCAGCGTGCTGAGTGCGGCGATCGAGGGGCTCGGCTACACGCCGGCGCGCTGGTCGGTCGCAGCCCACGACCTCATGGCCGGGCGGCTGGTGCTGGCGAGCCGGCAGGTCGTGCCGTCGCGCTGGCGCTACTGGTTCGTCTGCCCGCCGGCCTACGCCGAATTGCCCAGGCTGGCCACGCTGCGCGACTGGTTGCTCGAGGAGGCTGGCAGATTCCCCAGTCCGCAGCAGTTTCTCGACAACTGACTGCCGCCAAGCCTCAACTGATCCGCACCACCGTGCGCCCGGTCACGCGGCCCTCGAGGTAGTCCGGGAACGCGCCGGGCAGCTCGTCGAATGCAATGATCCGCGTCACCAGCCGGTCGAAGTGGCGCGGCCGCAGGTCGCTGGCGATGCGCTGCCAGACCGCGAGCCGCGGCGCGCGCGGCGTCGCCGAGGAGTTGATGCCGAGCAGGTTGACGCCGCGCAGGATGAACGGCATCACCGTGGTCACGAGCTGCGGCCCGCCGGCCAGGCCGATGCTGGCGATGTTGCCCCAGTAGTCGACGGTGCGCGTGAGCCAGGTGAGCATCTCACCGCCGACGTTGTCGATCGCGCCGGCCCAGCGCACCGCCTCGAGCGGCCGGCTGCCGAAGTCGAGGTCCTGGCGGCGCAGGATCTGCTGCGCACCCAGCGCAGTCAGCAATGCGTCGGCTTCCGGCTTGCCGCTGACCGCGACGACCTCGTAGCCACGGCCGGCGAGCATGTCCACCGCGATCGTGCCGACGCCGCCGGTCGCGCCAGTGACGATCACCGGTCCCTTCTGCGGCGCCTGTCCGTTGTGCTCCATGCGGTGGATCGCAAGCGCCGCGGTGAAGCCGGCCGTGCCGAGCGCCATCGCCTGCATGAGATCGATACCATCCGGCAGCGGGATTACCGAATCCCCGGCCACGCGCGCGTACTCCGCATAGCCGCCGTCGACGGTCTCGCTGAGGCCGCAGCCGGTCACGAGCACGGCATCGCCCTCGCGGTAGCGCGGATCAGTCGAGCTCGCGACCTCGCCAGCGAGATCGATACCACCGTTGAGGGGAAAGCGGCGCAGGATCCTTCCGGCGCCAGTCGCGGCCAGCGCGTCCTTGTAGTTGATGCTCGACCAGCGCACGCGGATCACGACCTCGCCGGGTGTCAGCTCGTCGATACCCATCGTTTCGAAACCGGCCGCCACGCCACCGTCGCGCTCGTGAATGCGAAAGGCACGGAACTGCTCCATTACCGCATCCTCACTGATTGGTGGCCCAGTGCTCGACGCCCTGCGAGTTGATCTCGACGTCGGCGTCGAGCAGCCGGTGCCGCTCTGCCGCGCCGCCCGGCCAGCCGTGCTCGTCGAGCCAGCCCGACATCAGCGCGAACATCTCCGTGCGCAGGAGCGCCGTGCGTTCGGGGTGGTCCGCGAGGCGTCGCCCGAGCACGGCGAGAGCGCGCACCCGATCCTTCAGCTGTGCCGCGAGGCGCTCGAGGTCGCGGACCTCGCCGTAGTGCGTCAGGTACATCGCCCGCGGCCGGTAGCTCATCAGCCGGTCGATCGACGCGCACAGAGCCTCCGGATCGAAGTGCACCGGCGCCGCGGCCGGGAACACGAACTCGCGGCCGTCCACGTCGAAATCGCGGTACGAGAGCCCGAAGGTGTCGCCCGGGAAGATCGCGGCGTGTTCCCGGTCGACGATGCAATAGTGGTGCAGCGCATGGCCCGGCGTATGGATCAGCTCGAGCTCGCGCCCGCCGAGACGGATACGCTCGCCATCCGCCGGCGCATGCACGCGCCCGGCCGGGATCGGCACGATCTCACCGTACAGCCGGCGGAACTGTTCCTCGCCGTAGACTACGATCGAGCCGGCGACCAGCTTGGCCGGCTCGATCAGGTGCCGGGCACCGCGCGGGTGCACGACGCAGCGCGCGTTCGGCAGCTCCCGCATCAGCGCGCCTGCTCCGCCCGCATGGTCGAGATGCACGTGCGTGGTCAGCACCCAGTCGACATCGGCCGGGTCGAGGCCTGCGAGATCGAGGGCACCGAGCAGGTTCGGCACCGAGAAAGTCGTGCCGGTGTCGACAAAGGCCGCGCGGCCGCCATCGACGATGAGGTGCACGGCATCGACCAGCGGCCGGACGTAGTCCGCGTCGATCGCCGTGATGCCGGCGGCATAGTGCCGGAGCTTGCCGGCGAGGTTCGTTGGGTTGGCGGTCATCAGCTCAGCCAGGTGTCGGATCGGGGTAGCGATCCTGACATATGCGCGCCTTCTCCGGAACCAGCGGGGCGGGTCAGCTCCTGGATATGGACGCCAGGCGGATGTTGGCCGTTACGCGGAGGCTCAAGAACTGGCCATGCCGAAAGCCGCCGCATGCTGTAGTCACGCCTCCCGCCTCTCGTCCCCATCGTGTCAATCCCAAGCGCCGTTTACGCGGCCGCCAGATCCTGCCCGCCGGCGCTCCGTTGCCAGACATAGTCATAGACCCGCGAGGCGGCGTCCTCGGTCTCGGCGACCGTGAAAGGTGGCCGAGGCAGCGACTCATAGAGTCGGTCCAGGATGAAGACCCTGACTTCGGCCTGCGTCGTCGCATTCTGCAGCCACCCGGGCATCGGCGCTAGCAGGCCACGCAAGGATGACAGCAAGCCTTGACTTGCCTGTTTCAGCCGTTCTCGATCCTTCTTGCTAATGTTTTCCTTGAACAACAGATCGAACAGCGCCAGCTCGTCTTCGCTCAGCCCCTCCTCGGCAGCGCGTCGCTGCTCGGTATCGAGGCTGACCGCGAGCGCAACAAGCTGTGCGAACGTCTCTTCGACCGTGGCCCGGTCCTTCTCCCGGTTGTAGTCGGCGATGATCTCCTGGTACTTCTTGTAGTAGTCCATTCGCAGCGGATTGCGGGCCATCATCTGCGCCAGCTTCTTCTCCACCATGTCGCGTATGTCCTGTAGCGCGGCGTGTTTGCGGTGCACCTTGCCTGCGAACTCATTCCGGAGCTTTTCGAAATCGATCTGGCTCAGGTCCACCGTGAGGCCTTCGGCGTGGTCACCCCCCGGCGCCGCCGCCTGGATAGCCTCGTTGACGATCCGGTGCAGCTCCTTCAGCACCTCGGTCACATCGGCCGTGTCGCGCCGGTCCTGCAGTTTCTTGTAGATGGCCTCGATGTTGTCGTGGCGCTCCGCATAGGCTAGGGCGCTCGGTTCCATCAGCAGCGCCTTGAAGCGCACGAACATCTCCCGGGCCATAATCTCGAACCGGCGCTTGGCTTCGTCTGAGGTGTAGAGCGCGTCGCACGCGTCCCGTAGGGCCTCGATGCGGTTGAATCCGGTGGCGCCGCGGAGCCGGGCCACATCGAAACCGAGCCCGAACAGGTGCTTTTCCGCGGCATCGATGACTTGAAGAAGGCTCGCGACCAGCTCCTCGATCGGCGCCACGATGCCGCCGCCCGCGTCGCCGTCGTCCTCGTCGCCCAGAGCGTACTGCGCAAGCGCCTCGCGCAGGCTCTTGAGCATGCCGTTGTAGTCCACGATCACGCCGCAGTCCTTGCCAGGGAACACGCGATTGGCCCGCGCGATGGCCTGCATCAGGTTGTGCGCCTTCATCGGCTTGTCGATGTAGAGCGTCGCCAGGCACTCCACATCGAAGCCCGTCAGCCACATCGCGCAGACGATCGCGATGCGGAAGGGATGCTGCGGGTCTTTGAAGGCGTCCTCCACGGACACGCGCTTGCCGTCGGGCGTATCGAAACCGGTCTTGATCACCATCCGGTGCGGGATGATGTCAAAGCCCCACTTCTCGAAGTCGCGGACCTCGTTCTGCGCCTCACTGATGACGATCTCGATGATCGTGCTCTCCATCCACCGCGCCTGGCCGCGCAGGCGGTCGAGCTCCGCCGTAAGCCGCTCCCGGATGTCCGGGTCGGTGGCTGCGGCCAGCTCACCCTCCTTCATGGGGATGCTCGCGAGGAGCTGGGCAAGCTTGGCCCTCCAGCGCGGCTCGATGCGCTGGAATATCCGCGCGCAGGTGATCTTGTCGATGCACACCAGCATCGACTTGCCCGTTTCCCAGCGGGTGGAGCAGTGCTCGACGAAGTCAACGGCCAGCTTGTCCAGCCGGTCGTCGGCAGTGATCACCTCGTAGTCCTTGCCGAGCAGCTTCTCGAGCAGGGCCTGCTGATCGGGGTCGAGATCGGCCTTCTCGATGGCATCGGCGATCCGGTCGTTCAGGTCGAGGCGGGCAATGCCCAGCTTCTCGCCCCGGTTTTCGTACACCAGCTTGACCGTGGACTGATCCTCTTCGGAACGCTTGAAGTCGTAGCGCGAGACGTAGCCGCCAAAGATCCGCTTGGTCAGCTCGTCGTGCTTGAACAGCGGGGTGCCGGTGAAGCCGATGAACGAGGCGTTGGGAAGGGCGAGACGCATGTTGCGCGCGAACCTGCCCGCCTGGGTCCGGTGCGCCTCGTCCGAGACGACGATGATGTCGTCGCGCACGCTGTAGGGCTCGGTCACCGGCTGGTTGAATTTGTGGATCAGGCTGAAGACGAAGCGGTGATTCCCCTGCAGGATCTCCTGTAGTTGGGACTATCCAGATTTTTGTGTGATCGGGCCATACTTCCCGCAGGAGGGACGTTATGGCGATCAAAGACGAAGTGGTAGACGAGCTGCTGAAGGGAGTGGACCCGAGGCAGGTATTTGCG
>SCUD01000165.1 GCA_004297335.1 Gammaproteobacteria bacterium | reverse complement strand
ATGTTCCTGGTCCACCGCAAGGGGCTCGAGCCGGACGGCGCGCGACCGACGATCCTGTATGGCTACGGCGGCTTCAACATCAGCATGACGCCGACATTCAGCGCGACGCTGTTCCCGTGGCTCGAGGATGGCGGGGTCTATGCGGTGCCCAACCTGCGCGGCGGCGGCGAGTACGGTGACGCCTGGCACGAGGCCGGCATGCTGGCGAACAAGCAGAATGTGTTCGACGATTTCATCGCCGCCGCCGAATGGCTGGTCGCGAACCGCTACACGAACCGCGAGCGGCTCGCGATCCAGGGCGGCTCGAACGGCGGACTTCTCACCGGTGCGGTCGCGATGCAGCGACCGGATCTCTGCCAGGCCGCGATCGTCGCGGTGCCGCTGCTCGACATGCTGCGCTACCAGAATTTCCTGATGGCCCGCTACTGGGTTCCCGAGTACGGCTCGGCTGAGAACGCCGACGAGTTCCAGTCGCTGCTCGCCTACTCGCCATACCACCGGGTGCAGGCGGGCACACGCTATCCGGCGATCTTCCTGACCGCCGGGGAGAACGACACGCGCGTGCACGCGCTGCATGCGCGCAAGATGGCCGCGCGCCTGCAGGCCGCGGTTGCCGGTGTCGACGATGCCAGGCCGGTGCTGCTGTGGGTGGACCGCGAGGCCGGCCACGGCCAGGGCAAGCCGCTCAAGCTCCGGATCCGCGACGCGGCCGACCTGCAGATTTTCCTGCGCTGGCAGCTGGGGGTCGGAGGAAAAGCCACCGGCGGAACCGGCGACTGAATATCCGCCGCTTCGCGCCAGATATTCGGGCTCCCTCACGGCAGCTGGTGCGGTAACTTTGCCCGGACGGCCGCCTCAGGCCAGCCTCAGGGGGCCCGGCAATGGACTACCTGTACTCGTTGTATGATGCCCTCATCAGCATCGACGTTCCCGGCGACAAGGCGCGAGCGGTCGTTGATGCGATGGAGCGGGACATGGGCACAACGCTGGCCACCAAGGTGGACCTGCAGATCCTCAGGCAGGAGGTCGAGAATCGCCTTGCGCTCGTCACTCGTGACATCGCCTCGCTGCGTAATGACATGACGCGGGACCTCGAAGCGCTCCGCCTCTCGATGACCGTCCGTCTGGGTTCGATGCTGCTGGTCGGTTTCGGCACGACGCTGGCTGCGCTGCGGCTCTGGCTGTAGCGCTTCGCGCCGCGCCCTCCGCTGCGGTACGATCCCACCGCACCGCGACGGGAGTCAGCTGATGGATGTTCGTGCCGCAGTCGCCTGGGAGGCCGGCCAGCCGCTGGTCGTCGAGACCGTGCAGCTCGAGGGCCCGAAGGCCGGCGAGGTGCTCATCGAGATCAAGGCCACCGGCGTCTGCCACACCGACGAGTACACGCGTTCGGGCGCCGATCCGGAGGGCCTGTTCCCGGTGATCTTCGGCCACGAGGGCGCCGGCATCGTCGTCGATGTCGGGCCCGGCGTGCGCTCGCTGCGCCGGGGCGATCATGTGATCCCGCTCTATACGCCGGAATGCCGTGAGTGCAAGTCCTGCCTGTCGCGCAAGACCAACCTCTGCACCGCGATCCGCGCGACCCAGGGCCAGGGCCTGATGCCGGACGGCACCAGCCGCTTCTCGATCAACGGTCGCAAGCTGCATCACTACATGGGTTGCTCGACCTTCGCGAACTTCACGGTGCTGCCGGAAATAGCCGTCGCGAAGATCCGTGAGGATGCACCCTTCGACAAGGTCTGCTACATCGGCTGCGGCGTCACCACCGGCATCGGCGCGGTGATCAATACCGCGAAAGTCGAGCCGGGCGCCAATGTCGTCGTCTTCGGCCTCGGTGGCATCGGCCTGAACGTGATCCAGGGCGCGCGCCTTGCCGGTGCCGGCCGCATCATCGGCGTGGACCTCAACCCGCGGCGCCGGGCGCTCGCGGAGAAATTCGGCATGACCGACTTCGTGAATCCCCGTGAGGTCGGCGGCGATCTCGTCGCGCATCTCGTGGCGCTGACTGATGGCGGCGCCGACTACAGCTTCGAATGCGTCGGCAACGTGGACCTGATGCGCCAGGCGCTCGAGTGCTGCCACCGCGGGTGGGGGCAGTCGATCATCATCGGTGTCGCCGGCGCCGGCCAGGAGATCCGCACGCGGCCGTTCCAGCTGGTAACCGGCCGGGTGTGGAAGGGCACGGCCTTCGGCGGCGCGCGCGGGCGCACCGACGTGCCGAAGATCGTGGACTGGTACATGGAAGGCCGGATCAACATCGACGACCTGATTACGCATGAACTGCCGCTGGCGCGGATCAACGAGGCTTTCGAGCTGATGCACTGTGGTGAGTCCATCCGCTCGGTCGTCATCTACTGAAATTGTCACCATCACTGACTGGAGAATCACCGCGATGAGTGTTGGCTGGGAGAATCTCGAGCTGGAGCCGGCGGGAGAATTCGTCGGGGTGCTCCGACTCAATCGCCCGCAGCGTGCCAATGCACTGAATACCGCGCTGGCGCAGGAGCTGGCGGCGGCGTTCACGACACCTGGCGGCGCGACCGGGTACCGCTGCCTGATCCTGACCGGCGCCGGCGAGCGGGCCTTCTGTGCCGGCGCGGACCTCAAGGATCGCCTCGGCATGGATCTCGCTGCGTGGGAGGCCCAGCACCAGGCATTCCAGCAGGCGGCGGCAGCGATGCGCTCCTGCCCGATTCCGATCATCGTCGCGGTCAACGGTGCGGCCTTCGGCGGCGGGCTCGAGCTGACGCTGATCGGCGATTTCGCGCTGGCGGCGGACACCGCGCGCTTCGCGCTGACCGAGGTCACGCTAGGCATCATGCCCGGCCTCGGCGGCACGCAGCGCCTGGCCCGCGCCGTCGGGCGACGGCGCGCGGCGCAACAGATCCTCACCGGCCAGGCCTTCAGCGCCGAGCAGGCGCTGGCCTGGGGCGTCGTCAATGAGGTCCATACCCGGGAGCGCCTGCTGCCGCGGGCGCTCGAGCTGGCCACAGCGATCGCCGCCAATGCGCCACTCGCGGTACGCGCCGCGAAGGCGGCCGTGCGCGCGACAGATGATCTTCCGCTCGGCGATGGGCTGGTCCGGGAACGGGAGCTGTACCGGACGCTGATCGAAACGGCCGACCGCCGCGAGGGCATCGCGGCCTTCAACGAGAAGCGCAAGCCCGAGTTCCGGGGCCGCTGATGAGCGGCGCGCACGTGGGAGCGCGTGCCGGCGCCGCGGCGACACTGGCCGTGCTCCTGCTGTCTCTCATCCCGCCGGCCGAGGGGCGCACGCTGCTGTTCGCGGACTTTGGCGCGAACCGCGGTCCGCGCGCCGCTGCGCTGCAGTGGTTTGCCGACGAGCTGCGTCGCCGATCCAATGGCTCGCTCGAACTCCGCTTCCACTGGGGTGGCACGCTGCTCGGCGCCAACGCCATGCTGCAGGGTGTTGCCGACGGTGTCGCCGACCTGGGGTCCATCACCGCCTTCAGCTGGCCACGCACCCTGCGGGGCTACAACATTGGCGACCTGCCGATCGACGACGCCGATATCTGGGTTGGCATGCGCGCGATGTACGAGCTCGCGACGACGCATCCGGAACTCGTCGCGGAGTTCGAGCGGGCAGGCGTCGCCTACGTGACGAACTACTCGACCGGCCCCATCCAGCTCATCTGCACCCGCGGGCTCGGTGGCCTGGCCGACCTGCAGGGGACCCGACTGCGCGGCTCCGGGCCCTATGCACAGATCCTCGCGGGGCTTGGCGCACGGGTGCAGCGCATGTCCCAGCCGGACGTCTACCAGGCCCTGGCCTCTGGGCTGCTCGACTGCAACCAGAACTACTACTACGGGATGCTGGCGTACCGCCAGTACGAAGTCGCCGCCCATGTGCTGGAACTCGACTGGGGCCAGAATCTTGCGTTCGGCATCGTGATGAGCCGCCGTACCCGGGCGAGTCTGTCGGCGGAGGAGCAGCGGATGCTTGCCGGGGTCGGCTCCGACTTCATCGATCATTTTGCGCAGCAGATGCTGGCAGCCGATGCCGAAGCGCGCTCGGCCATGAGTGCCGGCATCGGCAGGGCGCGGATCACCGTCGCGAAGCTGCCGGCAGCTGAGCAGGTGCAGTTACAGGTGGCGGGCGACCGCTACGTCGGCCGCTGGCTCGCCGAGGCCACGGCAGATGGGCGGGATGGCGCGGGAATCCTCGCCGCGTATCGGCAGCACCTCGCAGGCTATACGCGCGAGCGCGATGCCGAGGGTTACCCATGGACCCGGTGAGTCACTCCCGCGCCGAGGGATTGCTGCTGCTGCTCGCCGCGCTGGCCATCGCCGTGCTGTGCGCCATCGTGACGCTCACCGTGGTCTCACGCTGGTTCGACTGGCTCCTGATTCCCGACGAAGTGCTGCTGGTGCGCGAGCTGATGGTCGCGGTGATCCTGCTGCCACTCGCCGCGGTGACGGCGCGGCGCCTGCACATCGCGGTGACTTTGTTCACCGGGCGGATCGCGGGCCGCTGCAGGCGGCAACTCGCACGCCTGGGCGGTGCTGTCGGGCTGCTGTTCGTCGGCCTGCTGCTGTGGGCCGGCATTCGGAACCTCGCCGGCGCAGTGGCTACCGGCGAATACCACGATGGCGAGATGCAGCTGCCGGTCTTCGTTGCCCAGGCGGTGTACGTGCTCGGCCTCGGCGCCTGCTGCCTGCGGCTCGTCGTGCAGCTCGTGAGACCGGAAGCCGACCGCGACGATCCCGGACCCGGGCCGTGAATCCATTGCTGTTCACCGGCGGGGCGATGGGCGCCGTACTGCTGCTGCTGGCGCTGCGCGTGCCGATCGCCTTTGCGCTGGGACTCGGGGCTTCGGGCGGTTTGTTCCTGTACTACGCGGCCGCCGGCGGCGGCTTCGACCGGCTGGCCGGTCTCACGCCGACACTGTCGCTGCTGGGCTCGGTACCGTTCGAGTTCATCCACGACTATCCGATGAGCATGATTCCGCTGTTCATCGGCCTCGGTCACGTCGCGCACCATGCCGGCATCACGCCGGAGCTGTTCCATGCGCTCAGGATCTGGTTCGCGCGTGTGCCGGGCGGCCTCGCGATGGCCTCGATCGTCGGCTGCGGCGGATTTTCGGCCGTGTCCGGCTCGAGTGTCGCCTGTGCCTCGGCGATGGGGCGGATCACGGTACCGGAGATGCTCCGCTACCGCTACGACCCGGGGCTGGCGACTGGAGCGGTGGCTGCGGGCGGTACGCTCGGCTCGCTGATCCCGCCCAGCCTGCTGTTCGTGATCTACGCGATCTTCACTGAGCAGTCGGTCAGGGCGCTGTTTCTCGCCGGCATCCTGCCCGGGCTGCTGTCGCTGGCGGGATACCTGCTGACGACGCTGATCTGGGTGAAGCGGCGGCCGCAGGCAGCGCCGCGCAGCGACGAGCGCCCGACGCGCCGCGAGAAATGGCGCGCACTGAGCGGGATCTGGCCGGCAACACTGCTGTTCGGCGTGATCATCGGCGGCATCTACGGTGGCTGGTTCACGCCGACGGAGGCCGCCGCGGTCAGCCTCGCGCTCGCGATCCTGATCGGGCTCGCGCGCCGGCGGCTCGACTGGCACAGCCTGCTGGAATCACTGCGCGAGACCGCGCTGCAGACGACGACGATCTTCGTGATCGCGATCGGCGCGAAGCTCTTCGTCGTGCTGGTGTCGCTGACCCAGGTGGCGCCGCTGCTGCTCGACGCGCTGCAGTCGGCTGGCGTGTCGATGGTCACCGTTCTGGTCGCGGTGGTGCTGCTGTACCTGCTGCTCGGCATGTTCCTCGACTCGATCGGCATCCTGGTGTTGACCCTGCCCTTCACGGTGCCGCTGGTGCAGGGTTATGGCCTCGACCTGGTCTGGTTCGGCGTCGTCGTCATCAAGCTGCTGGAAATCGGCCTGATCACGCCCCCGGTCGGGCTCAACGTGTTCGTCGTCAAGTCGGTGGCACCGGCCTCGGTGTCGCTCGAGACCGTCTTCCGCGGCGTCGGCTGGTTCCTGATCCTGGATTTCGTCGTGCTGGCGCTGATCCTGCTGTTTCCGCAGCTGTCGCTGCTGCTGCCGCGGCTTGAATAAGGGGACAGTCCCCTTTTTCAGGTCTTGATGACCGCGGACCACTTGCCGCTTTCGACCAGCTCGAAGACCAGCTGGCGCAGCTGCGTGACCAGGAGCCGCGCCGCCTGCGACAGCGGCTGGCGCGTCGAAGTCGCGAGGATCAGCGTGCGGGTCAGCGGCGGGTCCTCGATCCGGCGCAGCACCAGCCGGCCGGCGGCGACTTCGTCGTAGACCGGGTTCGACGGCAGCACCGTGTAGGCATCGCCCCGCACCACCAGGTCCTTGATCACCGGCAGCGCGTCCATCTCGTAGGCGATCGTGATCGGCACGCCGCGCCGCCGTGCCGCGGCCTCGACCAGCATCCGCAGCCCGTGCGGCTGGCGCGGCATGATCAGCGGCAGGCCGGCGAGCGCACGGATCGGCACGGCATCACCCTGCCCGATGGGCTTGCCGGCCGGGCAGACCAGGAACAGGTCCTCCTCGAGCAGCCGGTCGGCCTGCAGGTGGCGCGTGCGCGGCGCGTCGTAGATCACGCCGACGTCGAGCCGGCCGTTGCTGAGCCATTCGTGGATGTGGCCGCTCAGCCCCTCGATGATCTCAAGCGTCACCTTGGGGAAACGCCGCCGGAAGTCAGTGATCAGCGGCGTCGCCAGCACCAGGCAGATCGTCGGCGGGATGCCGAGCACGACCTTGCCGGCCGGCTCGCCGGCCAGTGCGGCGACGTCGGCCTGCAGGCGCTGCAGCTGCTCGATCAGCGGCGCGCCACGGTCGAGCAGCTGCCGGCCGGCGTCGGTCAGCAGCACCCCGCGGCCATTGCGGTGCAGCAGCTGCACGCCGAGCTCGCGCTCCATCGCCCGCACGTGGCGGCTGAGCGCCGGCTGGGCGATGCCGAGTGCAGTCGCGGCGCGCGAGAAGCTGCCGAGCCGGGCGATCTCGACGAAGTAGCGCAGCCGCGGCGGGGCCAGTGGTTCCATCGCCCGCCAATTGTATACGAGACTGTTTCGGTTATGCCAAAACGGTATATCTGATAGGCGCGCGGGCGCCTGCGCCCGGCGGGCGCCGGTTCCTATAATCGAGCAAGTTCCGGCCACGGCCACCAGGCCGGGGGCGAGGGGGGTCAAGGCATGGCGGACAGTCCGGCGACGGCGGCCGAGAACAACATCGAGCTGATCCGCGCCAGCGTCCGGACGCTGTGCGCCGATTTCCCGTCCGAGTACTGGCAGCAGGTCGACCGCGAGCGCCTCTACCCGACCGAGTTCGTCACCGCGCTGACCCACGCCGGGTTCCTCGCCGCGCTGATCCCGGAGGAACACGGCGGCAGCGGCCTCGGCCTCGAGGCTGCGGCGGCGATCATGGAGGAGATCCACGGCAGCGGCTGCAATGGCTCGGCCTGCCACGGCCAGATGTACACGATGGGCACGCTGCTGCGGCACGGCAGCCCCGAGCAGAAGCGCCGCTGGCTGCCGGCGATCGCCGCCGGCGAACTGCGCCTGCAGGCCTTCGGCGTCACCGAGCCGACCACCGGTTCGGACACGCTGAACCTGCGCACCACTGCGCGCCGCGACGGCGATCACTATGTAGTCAACGGCCAGAAGATCTGGACCTCGCGCGCCGAGCATTCCGACCTGATGCTGCTGCTCGCCCGCACGACCGCGCGCGACCAGGTCACCGAGCGCACCGGCGGGCTGTCGGTATTCGTCGTCGACCTGCGCGAAGCCATCGGCCACGGCCTGACGATCCGGCCGGTGCGGACCATGCTCAATCACTCGACCACCGAGGTGTTCATCGACGACCTGCGGGTGCCGGCCGCCAACCTGATCGGCGAGGAAGGCCGCGGCTTCCGCTACATCCTCGACGGCATGAACGCCGAGCGCACGCTGATCGCGGCCGAGTGCATCGGCGATGCCCGCTGGTTCATCCGCAAGGCGGTCGACTACGCCAGCCAGCGGGTCGTGTTCGGCCGGCCAATCGGCCAGAACCAGGGCATCCAGTTCCCGATCGCGCGCGCCTACGCGGCGACCGAGGCGGCCAACCTGATGCGCGAGAAGGCGGCGCGCAAGTTCGACCGCCACGAACCCTGCGGTGAGGAGGCGAACCTGGCCAAGCTGCTCGCCTCGGAGGCTTCCTGGCAGGCGGCCGACATGTGCATCCAGACCTTCGGCGGCTTCGGCTTCGCCGAGGCCTACGACGTCGAGCGCAAGTTCCGCGAGACGCGGCTCTACCAGGTCGCGCCGATTTCGACCAACCTGATCCTCTGCTACGTCGCCGAGCACGTGCTGCACCTGCCGAGGTCGTACTGATGGCGGGGCCGCTCGACGGCGTGCTGGTGGTCGCGCTCGAGCACGCGGTCTCGGCGCCCTATGCCTCGTGCCGGCTGGCGGATGCCGGTGCGCGCGTCATCAAGATCGAGCGGCCGGAAGGCGACTTCTCCCGCCGCTACGATTCCATCGTGCAGGGTGAAAGCGCCTATTTCGTCTGGCTGAACCGCGGCAAGGAGTCGCTGGTACTGGACCTGAAGGTGCCGGCCGACGCGCTGTTGCTGCACGCGCTGCTGGCGCGCGCCGACGTGTTCCTGCAGAACCTCGGGCCGGGCGCGGCGGCTCGACTCGGCTTCGACTCGGCGGAACTGCGCCGCCGCCATCCGCGGCTGATCACCTGTGACATCAGCGGCTACGGCGACGCCGGCCCGTACCAGGACATGAAGGCCTACGACCTGCTGGTACAGGTCGAGTCCGGACTGGCCAGCGTCACCGGCGTACCGGAGGCGCCCGGGCGCGTCGGCGTCTCGATCTGCGACCTCGCCGCCGGCATCAACGCCTACGCCGGCATCCTCGAGGCGCTCGTCGGCCGCGCCCGTACCGGAGCCGGTGCCGGGCTCGCCGTCTCGATGTTCGACTGCATCGCCGACTGGATGACGGTGCCCTTCCTCTACCAGGAGCACACCGGCCGGGCGCCGGAACGGGTCGGCCTGCACCACCCGTCGATCGCGCCCTATGGTGCCTATCCCGCGGCCGATGGCGAGCTCATCGTGCTGGCGGTGCAGAATGCCGGCGAATGGCGCCGCTTCTGCGCTACCGTGCTCGGCGATGCGGCACTGGCCACCGATCCACGCTTCGCCGACAACGAGAGCCGGGTGCGCCACCGCGCGCAGCTCGACGCGCGGATCCACGCGGTGTTTGCCCGGCTCGGCCGCGACGAACTGGTCGAGCGGCTGCGTGCGGCGGGCATCGGCTACGGCGCGGTCAACACGGTCGCGGACTTCTGCCGGCACCCGCAGCTGCGCCGCGTCGCCGTGGCGACGCCGGAAGGCGCCGTCGACCTGGTGGCGCCGCCGCTGCGCCATGCCGGCAGCGCGCCGGCGCCGGGTGCAGTGCCGGCGCTCGGTCAACATTCGACCCGGCTGCGCGCGGAATTCGCCGCGCCGGCCGGCTGAGGGGAGGTGCTGACAGTGGCGGATGCGCGGCCGTACTGGAACATGGCGCAGGAGACACTGCCGCAGGAGCGCATCCGCGAGCTGCAGTGGCAGAAGCTGCAGCGGCAGATGCAGTACATCTACGACCACTCGCCGCATTTCTACCGGCCGAAGTTCGACGCCGTCGGCGCGCAGCCGCGCGATATCAGGAGCTTCGAGGACTTCCGCCGGCTGCCGATCATGCGCACCAAGGAGCTGGACCGCGCGGCGCAGGAGGACTCGGCGGCGCGCGAAGGCCACCCGTACGGCACCTACCTGTGCGCGCCGCTCGAGCAGGTGGTGCACGTGTACAGCACCTCGGGCACTTCGGGTGAGCCGAGCTTCTACACCTACACCGAGCAAGACCTCAGGATCAACGACGAATGCTGGGCGCGCACCTTCTGGCGCGCCGGCATCCGACCCGGCGAAACGGTGCTGCACGGCTTCGGCCTCAGCATGTGGTCGGCCGGTATCCCGGTCGTCCGCGCACTGGCGGCGATGGGCGCGCGGCCGATCGCCGCCGGCGCCGAGGGCGGCATCGAGCGCATGCTGATGTTCGCGCGCCTGACGAAACCAGTCGCGCTGGTCGGCACGCCGTCGCTGGCCGAGTACATCATCGAGAAGTGCCCGTCGATCCTCGGCTATCCGGCCAGCGAGCTCGGCGTGAAGACCATCGTCGTCGCCGGCGCACCGGGTGCCGGCCTGCCGGATGTGCGCAAGCGGATCACCGAGGGCTTTGGCGGCGCCCGGCTGTTCGATTCCTCGCAGGGCTGCTGGGGCCTCGGCAATGTGTCCTGCGACTGCGACGAGTACCAGGGCATGCACGTGGTCTCGCCGGAGCACTGCATCTGGGCCGACCTGGTCGATCCGGACAGCAAGGCGCCGCTGCCGCTCGAGGACGGCGCGGTCGGCGAGGGCGTGATCACCGCCTTCGATCACCAGGCCGGGCCGGCGTTCCGCTACGCGTTCGGCGACACGCTGCAGCTCTTTACCGAGCCGTGCCGCTGCGGCGCGCCGGGCTGGCGCTTTCGGATCCTCGGACGCGTGGACGACCTGCTGAACGTCAAGGGGATCAAGGTCTACCCGGCTGCGGTCCGCAATGTCATCAACGGCTTCGTCCCGCGGACGACCGGCGAGATGCGCATCGTGCTGGACGCTCCACCACCGGCCGTCAATCCACCGCTGCAGATCAAGGTGGAACATGCCCCCGGGATGTCCCTGCCGGAGATCGAGGCGCTGCGCGCCGAGCTGGTCGAGAAGCTCAAGGGGCGGCTGCGCTTCACGGCGGCGATTACGATGGTGGAACCGGGATCCCTTGAACGTTCGACGTTGAAGGGTAAGCTGATCGAGAAGAACTACTGACCGGCGAGGGACTGCGACATGCGCGCGATCGACGTACACGCCCATCCGAGCACCGAGCCGATGGAGGAGACCCTCGCCCCGTTCCGTGCGGCGATGAAGGAGTACTACCGGGTCAAGACCCCGGTCCGCAGCGAGGCGGAGATGGCCGGGGACTTCCGCGCGCTCGACGTCCGCTCGATCCTGGTGGCCGTGGATGCGGAGACCGCGACCGGCGCACCGGCCTGTACCAACGACTATGTGGCCGGCCTGGTGCAGCGGTCGCCGGACGTCTATGTCGGTGGCTTCGGCTCGGTCGACCCGTGGAAGGGCAAACTGGCGATCGCCGAGGCCGAGCGCTGCGTCAAGGAGCTGGGGCTGATGGGCCTGAAGTTCGCGCCCAACATGCAGGCGTTCTACCCGAACGACCGGCGCTTCTATCCGCTGTGGGAGACGATCAGCGCACTCGGCGTGCCGATCCAGCTGCATACCGGCACGACCGGCCTTGGCGCCGGCATGCCCGGCGGCGCCGGTATCAAGCTCGACCATAGCCGGCCGATCCCGTACATCGATGACCTCGCGGCGGATTTCCCCAAGCTCACGATCATCGCCTGCCATCCGAGCTGGCCGTTCCAGGAAGAGATGCTGGCGATCCTGCTGCACAAGGGCAACGTCTTCTACGAGCTGTCCGGCTGGATGCCGAAGTATTTCCCGGAATCGCTGGCCAAGGAAGTCAACGGCCGGCTGCAGGACAAGTGCATGTTCGGCTCCGACTACCCGGCGCTCGATCCGGAGCGCTGGCTGCGCGAGTTCGAGGAGCGCTACAAGCCCGAGGTCGTGCGCAAAGTATTCCGCGAGAATGCGCAGCGGATCCTGCGTCTCGATGCGGACGGACGGCGGACAGGAGGCCAGTGATGAAGAAGATATTCACGCCGATCAAGATCGGGCCGATGTGGCTGAAGAACCGGATGTGTGCCGCGCCGAGCGTCAGCTACAACGCCTCGCCGTGGGGCGAGGTCACCGACAAGCAGGTGCGGATGTACCGCGACCGCGCGATCGGCGGCTTCGGTTTCATGATGGTCGAGGCGGCGACCATCCGCGATGACGGCAAGGCCTTTCCCTGTTTCCTGGCCGCCGATCATCCGCGCTTCATGCCGGGCCTGTCGAAGATCGTCGAGGCCTGCCACATCCATGGCACCAAGGTCGGGCTGCAGCTGATCCACACCGGCCGCAACGCGCAGAAGATGTTCATCGACAAGGACCCGGTGGCACCCTCGGACAAGCTGATCTGGCGCGACAAGCCGCATGTGCTGACCACCGCCGAGTGCGAGGAGCTGATCGGGCTCTACGCGAAGGCCGCCGGCATCGCCGCCTCGGTCGGCTTCGATGCGATCGGCTTCCACGGCTCGCTCGGCCACCTGCCGGCGCAGTTCCTGTCGCCGCTGACCAACGACCGCACCGACAAGTACGGCGAGCGCACGCGCTTCGTCGTCGAAATGATCCAGGCGACCCGCGCCGCCGTCGGCCCGAACGTCGCGCTGATCTACCGCGGCGCGGTCGAGGAGGGCATGCAGGGCGGCCTGACCATTGACGACTGGGTCAAGATCGTCCCGGTGATCGAGGATGCGGGCATCGACTGCATCGACGTCTATCCGGGCATGTTCGAGGAGTCGGTGTTCGCGACGCTGCCGCTGTACCTGCCCGAGGGCCACTACGTGCCCTACGCGGAGCGCATCAAGGAAGTCGCGCGCGTGCCGGTCATGGTGGTCGGCAAGCTGATGCACCAGCCGCTCGCCGAGCACGTGGTCGAGACCGGCAAGGCGGACCTGGTCGCCTACACGCGGCCGATGTTCGCGGACCCGCATTTCCCGCGCAAGCTGATGGAAGGGCGCTACGACGACATCCGCATGTGCATCTGCTGCGACCATTGCGTCGGCGACGGCTTCTCCGGGCGAATGTCCGAGTGCAGCATCAACCCGGCCTTCCAGCGCGAGGAGGAATTCGAGATCACGCAGCCCGCACCGGTACGGAAGAAGGTGCTGGTCGCCGGCGGCGGCGCCGGCGGCATGGAGGCGGCGCGCGTTGCCGCGGAGCGCGGCCACCAGGTGGTCCTGTACGAGAAGTCGCCGAAGCTTGGCGGCCTGCTGCCGGCCGCGGCGACGATGCCGCATCTGTTCATGCGGGAGCTGCGGTATCTCGCGATGTGGCACACGGCCCAGCTCACCAAGCTCGGCGTCGAGGTCCATCTCGGGCAGGCGCTGACGCCGGAGATCATCGAGGCCGAGAGTCCGGATGCCCTCATCATCGCGATCGGGGCCACGGAGCCGCGACCGACCGTTCCCGGCAGCGGCCGCAGCGCCGGGCCGAACGTGATCACGCTCGTCGATGACTACCTGTTGCAGGATGCGAAGACCAAGAAGGCGGTGACCGGCAAGCGCGTGGTGGTCGTCGGCAGCAGCCACGGGACCGAGCTCGCGGTGTCGCTGGCGCAGGGCGGCAAGCAGGTGACGCTGCTCGAGCAGTCCCCGCGGCTCAGCTTTGCGCCGTACATCTCGCTGACGATCACCCGGATGCTGGCCCTCGGCGAATACCTGGGCAAGAACCAGGAACGACTGCAGGTCCGCACTGGTAGCCGGGTCGAGGAGATCGTTGATGGTGGCGTCCGGATCACCAATGACAAGGGCGAGTCGGAGCTGATTGAAGCCGACACCGTGATGTTCGCGCCCGAACGGCTGGCGGACCGCTCCCTGACCAAGCTGGTGCGCGAGCGTTTCGGCACCACCGAGCAGATGCGGGGCAGCGGCGAATGGGGGCATTACGTGGGACTCGTGCTGCAGGTCAACGGCAAGACCATGCAGACCTGGGAACTCGGTGACTGCGTCGCTCCCAGGACCTGCAAGGATGCGATCCACGGCGCCGGCTACTTCGCGCGGATGATCTGAGGCAGGTGTCCCGTGCGCAGGACCATTGAAACCAATGTCGAGGAGGAAGGCGACAGCTGCCGCGCCGTCGCCCGGCTGGTGGATCCCTTCCACGACATCAAGGTCACGGTGGTGATCCGCAACGCCGACCTGAGCATCACCGGGGCGCAGGCGACGATGCGGTGGGTTCCGTACGCGGATCGCTGCCCGGACAGCCTGCTGCAACTCGATGGCCTCGCGGGCGTGAAGGTCGGGCCGAGCCTTGGCCGCACGGTGCGCGAGAAGATTGGCGGCGATGCCGGCTGTCCCTACGTGGTGGACCTGGTGCTGCAGGCCTGCCAGTTCGCGCTGGTTGCGGTGATGACCGGGCAGGCCCGGGAAGCCATCCTCGAAAAGCAGGACCTCGAGGCGTTCGCGGGCCTGCGGCAGAAGATGGGGCAATGCGCTGGTCATCGTGAGCTGGCGGCCGACCGGCTGCCGGCGTGGCTGGAACGCGAGCAGCGGCAGGGCCGCTGACAGAGGGGAGGCACATGTCCGTGACGACTGATCCTTGTCGGGACCGCGAGTCGCTGCAGCAGTGGCTGCGCGAGCTGTTCGAAGCCGTCGATTCGAAGAATGCCGCCGGGTTCGCCGCGTTCTTCACTGACGATGGCCGGTTCGTCTATGCCAACAGCCCGCCGGTCCAGGGCCGGCAGGCGATCGGCGAATACGTGACCGGCTTCTTCAGCATGCTCGCGAGCATCCGCCACACGCTGGTCGGTGCCTGGTCGGTGCCAGGAAACGTGTTCCTCGAGCTGACGGTAACCTACGTGCTGCCCGACGGGCAGAGCTTCACGTTTCCGGCCTTTGACCTGTTGAAACTGGATGGTGGGCGGATCCGCGAGTACCTGATCTACGTGGATGCATCGCCCATGATGGCCGCCATGAGGAGTGCGTAATGACGACAGTAGTGACCGACAACTGCATCCGCTGCCGCTTCACGGATTGCGTGGTCGTCTGCCCGGTGGACTGCTTCCACTTCGACGATGAAATGCTGTATATCGATCCGGAGGTCTGCATCGACTGCAACGCCTGCATCGCCGAATGCCCGGTCGAGGCCATCTACGAGCAGGCCGACCTGCCGGCGGACAAGCGGGCCTGGATCGCGATCAATGCCGAACGCGCACCAGGGTTGCCGATCTGCTCCGAGAAGTGGGACCCGCTCCCCGGCGCCGAGGAACGCAAGGCCGAGCTGGGGTTCTGAGCGCTCGGACGCAGGCGGACCCTACAGGCCCGCCTGCTTCCACTTCTCCGGGCGCGACGGGTCGAGCAGGTACAGTGCCAGCAGCCCGCCGATCACCGCCAGATTCTCGAACACGTTGACCGCTTCCTGGTAGGCATCGGGAGCCGCGGCCCAGTTGAAGTGGAAGAACGGCGTCACGAAGGCCACGTACGCCGCCAGCAGCAGCGACACCAGCCAGACCTTGCGGTTGAACAACAGCGCGAGACCGCCGAGCAGGTCGAAGGCCATCGCGACCGGCATCAGGTACGCGGCGAACGGGATGCCGAGCTTGCCGGAGAGCCCGACGAGAAAGTCATAGGCCATCACCTTGCCGGCGAAGGCGACAAAAAACAGGGCGGCAATCGCCGCCCTGCTGATGAAGTGAACCAAACCGCCTGGCATGCTCATGGCTGAGCCTCCCGGTGATCAGGGCGCGTAACGCATCGTGAAGCGGATGCCATAGGTGCGCGGCGGCTCGAGGAAGGTCGCGCCCGGGCCCGGGTCGAACACCGTGCTGCCCGGCGCCGCGGCCGACTGGACGTCCGTATCCTCGAGGTTCTTGACCCAGAGACCGAGAGTCCAGGCGTCATTGGCGGCGTGATACGTCAGGGACAGGTCGGACTTCACGTACGGATCCTGGTGGAGCCCCGGTGAGTGCATGAAGTTGCCCCAGTAGCTGCTCTCGTAGCGCGAGTCGAGCTGGGCGCGGAGGAAGCCCTCCCCCATCGGGAAGTCGCGGCGCAGGCCGAGGTTGAAGGTCCAGTCCGGCGAGTTCTGCATCTGGCCGCGATCGAAGACGCCGAGGTCGGAGTCGTCGTAGCGGGCGTTCAGGTAGCCGACCGCCAGCCGGACCTGCGTGTGCTCCTGCGGCATGTAGCTCAGGTCGAGCTGGTTGCCGTAGATCCGGGAATCGGCGTTGGTCAGCACGTTGGCGCCGAGCGCGGCGTTCCAGGCCGAGGTCAGCAGATCGGAGTAGTCGTAGTAGAACAGCTCGTCGTTGATGACCAGGCGACCGTCGAGGTAGCTGGCCTTGACGCCGGCGGTGACCGCCATCAGGTTTGATTCCAGGGCCATCACGCCCGGGATCGAATCAAAGGTGCCCGGCTGGTAGCCGGTCTGCAGCGTGGCGTACCAGAGCATGCCGGGTCGCGAGTCGTACTCGAGGCCGAGCTTCCAGTCGATGTTGTCCCAGCTCTCGTCTCCGGACCAGGTCGGGAGCGGCGCCGGCGTGTACGGCGGGAAGAACAGGCTGAACAGGTTGAAGTAGTCGGACGATGGCTCGGCATCGCCGGTGACGATGCCCTGGGCAAAGCCGTGGGCCTTGCGGTCGTCCTTCGAGGCGCGGCCGCCGGCGATCAGGCGCATCTCATCCGTGATGCTCCAGGTCATCTGGCCGAAGGCAGCGTAGCCCTGCAGCACGTGGTTGGCGACGTGGTTGGCGTTCAGCCACAGGGGGGCCGGGTACGGGAACAGCTCGTTCGGCCCGAATTGAATGAAGAAGTGACCGGCCGACTCGAAACGATAGCCATACAGGCCGACCAGCCAGTCCACCGGGCCGGAGCTGTCA
>SCUD01000164.1 GCA_004297335.1 Gammaproteobacteria bacterium | reverse complement strand
TTCATCGAGACCCAGGACGGCGAGGGACCGCAGGGCGCCAAGGGCGTCGGCGAGGCACCGGCGATCTGCATCGCCGCGGCAGTGGCCAACGCGATCTGGAACGCCACGGGGACGCGGCTCTATGCGTTGCCGTTTACGCCGGAGCACGTCTACCGGGCGCTGCACGGGGCGAGCAAGCCGCCGACCTGGAGCGGGGGCGCGTGAAGCGACGCACCATCCTCAGCATGGAGCAGGCGCTCTCCATGCCGTACGCGACGCTGCGTTTCGTGCAGCTCGGCTGGCGCGTGATCCGCATCGAGGCAGTCGGGGCCGGCCGCGACCTGCCCGGTGATCCGAACCGCTACATCGGCGCGCGCGTCGCCGACGACGACCGGCGCAGCTACTTCGTCGCCCCGAACGTCGGCAAGGAGGCGATCGCGCTGAACCTCCGCAGCCCCGAGGGACAGGCGACGCTGCGGCGCCTGCTCCGCGAGCTCGACGTCGATGTGTTCTGCTGCAATACGCTGCCCGGCCGCTACGCATCCCTCGGCATCGACTACGCAACGCTCGCGGCCGCGAAGCCGGACCTGATCTGGGCCGGTATCTCGGCACTGGGGCCGGAGCATCCGGAGGTGCCCGGCTACGACCCGGTGATCCAGGCGATGGCGGGTTACGTCGAGCTGACTGGCGAGCCCGATCGCACGCCAGTGCTGTGCGGTGTTCCGGTGATCGACCTGAAGGCCGGCGACGAGGTCTATGCCAACGTGCTGCTCGCACTTGCGGAGCGCGCCGAGACCGGACAGGGCCGTGAGATTCACGTGTCGATGCTGCAGGCCGCGGCCTCCTGGCTGATCACGACGCTGCCGCTGGTGGATTTCGGCTGCGAGCCCTGGGAGATCACCCGCGCGGGTAACGAGCATCGCAAGTTCGTGCCGACCAACATCTATCCGGCGCGCGACGGCTTCCTCTACATGGCGATCGGCAGCGACGTGCAGTGGCGGCGCCTGACCGAACGGCCGTGCTTCGCTTCGCTCGCGACCGAGGAGCGCCGTACCAACGAGGGCCGCACGCGGGGCCGCCGGCAGCTGCACGCCGACATCGCCGCGCTGACCGCGACGATGGACAGCGAGCAGGTGATGGCTGAACTCCGCGCCGCGACGATCCCGCATGCGCGCATCAATGGCGTCACGGCCGTGCGCGATCTCGAGGCGCTGCGCGACCGGCTGACCACGACCCGGTTGCCGGATGGCCGCCCGCTGCGCATGCAGCCAGCTGCGGTCGACCTGCCTTCTGCCCCGCGTGAGTTCCCTTTCGCGCCTAAATATGGGGAGCACACCCGGACAATCCTCGGCGAGGCCGGCTTCAGCGCCGGGGAATGCGCCGCGCTCGCGGCGGCGGGGGTGATCCCGGCTTGATCCGCCATCCCGTGTGGTCGAGCGGGTTTCGGCCGTTCTTCCTCGCGGCGGCGGCCTACGGTCCGCTGCTGCTCGTCACCTGGACGGGAGCACATCTGGGATGGTGGGGCTGGCCGGAGGCTGCGCTGTCGCTGCCGCTGCTGCACGGCCACGAGCTGCTGTTCGGCTTTGCGGCGGCCCTGGTCTGCGGTGTGCTGCTGACCGCGCTGCCGAGCTGGTCGGGCGCCGACGAGATCCATGGGCGCCCGCTCGCGCTGCTGGCGCTCGTGTGGCTCGCTGGCCGGGTCGTGCTGCACGCCGGCGGGTGGCTGCCTGGCTGGTTGGTACTGGCCATCGATTGCGCGCTGCTGCCGGCGCTGGCCGGGCTGCTGTTCCACACGGTCGCGCCGGCGCGCCAGCGCCTGTTCTGGTGGACACTGCCGCCGCTCGC
>SCUD01000163.1 GCA_004297335.1 Gammaproteobacteria bacterium | reverse complement strand
CCAGCGGCGATCCGTGAGTTCAAGGCCCTGCTCGCCGGGCGCAAGGCGGCCGGTGAACGCCTCATCGACGTCGCCGAGGCGAGCCCGCAGATCCAGTCCTCGACCGAGCGCGCCGGTCGCTTCCTGAACCTGTCGGCGATGGTCACGGTGCTGCTGGCCGCGGTCGCGGTGGCGATGGCCGCGCGCCGCTATACGCGCCGGCATCTCGACAATGTCGCGCTGATGAAGTGCATGGGCGCGCCGCAGGCGCTGGTGCTGCGGATGACCGTGATCGAGCTCGGCCTGCTGGCGCTTCTCGCCGCCATCGCCGGCAGCGCGCTCGGCTGGGCCGCGCAGGCTGTGCTGGCCTGGCTGCTCGGCGACCTGGTGCGCGCCGACCTGCCGCCACCGACGCTGGCACCGGCGCTGATGGGTGTGGTCACGGCTTTCGCGATCCTGGTCGGCTTCGCGCTGCCACCGCTGCTGCAGCTGCGCCGCGTGCCACCGGCCCGGGTGCTGCGCCGCAACCTGGAGCCGCCGCCGCTGCGCTATTCGCTGTCCTGGGGGCTCGCGCTCGTGGCGCTGCTCGGGGTGCTGTTCTGGCTGGTGCGCGATGCACGCCTCGTCACCTTCGTCACCGCAGGCATCGCGGCTACTCTGGCCGTGCTGTACGGCGCCGGGATGCTGCTGGTGCGCGCGACCGGTCGCCTGCGTGGTGCGGTCGGCGTCGCCTGGCGCTACGGTCTCGCGAACCTCGCGCGCCGCGGCCGCGAGAGCGTCGTGCAGGTCGTGGCCTTCGGCCTCGGGCTGATGGTGCTGTTGCTGCTCGCGGTCGTGCGCGACGACCTGCTCGAGACCTGGCGTGCGAGCCTGCCACCGGATACGCCGAACTATTTCCTGATCAACATCCGCGAGGACGAGGCGGCGTCCGTCGCCGACTTCATCGTCGGGCGCGGCCTGCCGCGGCCGCAGCTCTTTCCGATGATCCGGGCGCGGCTCACGGCGATCAACGGGCGATCCGTGGAGAAGCTCGCGCTGGCGGGTGACCGCGCGCGTGGCTTCGCCGAGCGTGAGCAGAACCTGTCCTGGGCCGCGAGCCTGCAGGCGGACAATCGCATCGTGGCTGGGCGCTGGTGGACGGAAGCCGAGCATGGGCGGCCGCTGGTATCCGTATCCACCGACTACCAGGAGGAACTCGGCCTCGCGCTCGGTGACCGGCTCGCCTTCGATGTCGCCGGCGAGCCGCTCGAAGCCACGGTCACCAGTTTCCGCGAGGTGCAGTGGGACGGCTTCCGCCCGAATTTCTTTCTGGTGTTCCCGCCCGGCACACTGGACGGCATGGTCGGGACCTGGCTCACGAGCCTGCGACTCGGGACCGAGGAGCGACGCCTGCTGGTCGAGCTGGTGCGGCGCTTCCCGTCGGTGTCCATCTTCGACATCGATGCCATCCTGGCGCAGGTCCGCGAGGTGATGGACCGCGCGGCCCTCGCGGTGCAGTACGTGTTCCTGTTCACCCTCGCAGCCGGCATCACCGTGCTGCTCGCGGCGATCCAGTCCACGCGCGACGAGCGCCGCTACGAGAGCGCGATGCTGCGCACGCTCGGCGCGAGCCGGCGCGTGGTGCTCGCCGGCGTCGCCGCCGAGTTCATCGCCCTCGGCCTGCTCGCTGGCCTGCTCGCCGCGCTCGGTGCGTCGCTCGCCGGCTGGCTGCTCGCGACGCAGGTGTTCTCGCTCGACTTCACGCTGAATCCATGGCTCTGGGTCCTGGGCCTCGTGGCCGGTGCAGTCATCGTCGGCGGCGCCGGCACGTTCGCCGCGCGCGGTGTCATCAGTCATCCTCCGGCGAGCATCCTGCGGGACAACTGAGGCGAGTTCACCATCGCAGTGCAGCGCTTCGGCGCGGTGCACCGGCGCAGTGCAATTGACCGAGGTCGTCGGTCATCATCGGCTCCGCCGGGGCTAAAATAGCGCGTCTGGCGGATTCCGGCGCGCTGGTTACGGCCTATACTGTGCCGGCGCGCCCGGAGGGAACCACGATGACAACGACCATCAACGCCGGCGATACCGCCTGGCTCATCACGGCGACCGCACTCGTGCTGTTCATGACTTTGCCGGGGCTCGCGCTGTTCTACGCCGGCCTCGTGCGCACGAAGAACGTGCTCTCGATCCTGATCCAGTGCTTCGCGATCGCCTGCGTCGTGTCGCTGTTGTGGTGGGCGCTCGGTTACTCGCTGGCCTTCGGTGATGGCGGTACGCTGCAGGGGCTGATCGGCGGGCTCGACAAGGCGTTCCTCGCTGGCGTCGGCCGGGAGGCCGTGGTCGGCACCGTGCCCGAGAGCGTCTTCTGCATGTTCCAGATGACCTTCGCGATCATCACGCCGGCGCTCGTGATCGGCGGCTTCGCCGAGCGCGTGCGCTTCAGCGCGGTGCTGCTGTTCTCGGTGCTGTGGCTGCTGCTCGTCTACGTGCCGGTCGCGCACTGGGTGTGGGGCGGTGGCTGGCTGGCCACGCGTGGTGCGCTGGATTTCGCCGGGGGCATCGTCGTACACGCGAACGCGGGCACTGCGGCGCTCGTCTGCGCGCTCGTGCTCGGCAAGCGCCGCGGCTTCCCGGTCGTGGCGATGCCGCCGCACAGCCTGCCCTTGACGGTCTGCGGCGCCGGCATGCTGTGGGTCGGCTGGTTCGGCTTCAACGCCGGCAGCGCTCTCGCCGCGAACGAGAGCGCCGGCATGGCGATGCTGACCACCCACCTGGGGGCCTCGGCCGGCGTGCTGATGTGGATGCTGATCGAGTGGGCGCGCTACGGCAAGCCGAGCCTGCTCGGTGTCGTCACCGGCATGGTCGCTGGGCTCGGCACCATCACCCCGGCCTCCGGTTTCGTCGGTCCCGGCGGCGCGGTCATCATCGGTCTCGCGGCCGGCGGTGTGTGCTACTTCGCCACGCAGTACCTGAAGCGCGTGCTGCAGGTGGACGACTCGCTCGATGTCTCACCGGTGCACGGTGTCGGCGGCGTCATCGGTACGGTGCTGACCGGCGTGCTGGTGTCCTCGGCTTTCGGTGGCGTCGGCCTCGCCGAGGGCCGCGGCATGGCGGAGCAGGTGGGGATCCAGGCCCTCGGTGTGCTGGCGACGATCGCCTGGTGTGCAGCCGCGACCTGGCTGATCCTGCAGCTGCTGGCACGCACCGTCGGCCTGCGCGTGAGCGGCGAGCAGGAGACCGAGGGCCTCGACCTCGCCGCACACGGGGAGCGGGGCTACAGCCAGTAGGACGACCATAGCGCAGGTCCGATCATGCGACGCGGCTGGCCAAGAACGGCGGTGTAGTCACGGGCTCCGGGAGTCCTCGCGCCATCGACCGGGCCGGCCGGACGATGCTGGTCGAGGCTGGTGCGACCCTGCAGGCGGTGCAGGAGGCGGCCGAACGCGAGGGCCTGATGTTCGCGCAGCCGTCGCGCGCGAACTGCCAGGCCAGCGCTGCATCATCTTCGGCTACCTGGGGGATGGCAACCTGCATCTCCTGGTCCCCTGAAATTGAATTGACACAAAAACCTAAATTGCGTACAACATAATACCCTAATACACGTAACGCACATCGATCTATAGGAAGCCCTGAGCATGGCCGCGCCTTCGGAGAAATTGGCCGAAGCCCTCGCTGTCCTGAAAGCCCTTCAGGATCAGGGGCAGGTGGCTGTGCGCGCCTCCGCACTGACCCGAACACACCGCGAGCGTTTGCTGAAAAGCGGCTTCATCCGTGAAGTCATGAAAGGCTGGTACATCGCTGCGCGCCCCGATGAACCCGCAGGGGAGAGCACATCATGGTATGCATCCTTCTGGGGATTTTGCGCGGCCTATCTGAATAAACGCTTCGCCGGGGCATGGTGCCTGAGCCCCGAGCAGTCCCTGAGCATTCACGTCGGGAACTGGAGTGTGCCCCGGCAACTGCTGGTCCGCGCACCCAGGGGCGGGAACAAGCCCACGGGCTTGCTGTTCGAGACCTCCATCTTCGACTTGCGACTGGAGCTTCCGGCGCGGCAGGACATGGAGGTCAAAGACGGGCTTCGCGTGTTCACCTTGCCCGCCGCCTTGATTGCCTGCCCGTCCGCGCATTTCAGGGCGCGTCCGGTCGAGATGCGCGCCGCCCTGGCAATGGTCCAGGACGCTTCGGACGTGCTCAGCCGGCTGCTTGCCGGAGGGCACAGCACCATCGCCGGACGGCTGGCGGGAGCGATGCGTAGTATTGGGCGCGCACAGGCCGCCGATAACATCGTGAAGACGATGCAGGCCGCCGGCTATACCGTCAATGAAAGCGATCCCTTTGAGAATGCGCCGCCCGTCGTCCTGAGCGCACGCGAGACATCGCCCTATGTCAATCGGCTGCGGATGAACTGGACGCAGATGCGCCTCGAAGTTCTCCGGCTGCTTCCTGAAGCGCCCGGTCTTCCCAGGAGCATCGCCTCCTATATGAAGCAGGTCGATGAGGTCTATGTCAGCGATGCCTACAACTCGCTTTCAATCGAGGGCTACAAGGTCAGCGCGGAATTGATTGAGCGCGTCCGCTCCGGCCAGTGGAATCCCGACAGCATCAAGAGCGATCAAAGTCACCGCGATGCCTTGGCGGCACGCGGCTACTGGCAATCCTTCCAGAGCGTTCGGCAAAGCATTGAGAAGGTCTTGCGTAAGGACAATGCCGGACATGTAGCGGGAGCGGATCACACGGTCTGGTACCGGGAACTCTTTGCACCCAGCGTTACGGCAGGACTTCTAAAGCCTGCCGATCTGGCCGGGTACCGCAACGGGCCGGTCTATATCCGCCGCTCCATGCATACGCCGCCGAACCCCGAGGCCGTGCGCGATTTGATGCCGGTATTCTTTGACCTCCTGCAACAGGAGGAGGAAGCCGCCGTGCGCGTTGTTCTGGGGCATTTCCTGTTCGTCTACATCCACCCGTATTTCGATGGCAACGGGCGCATGGGGCGGTTCCTGATGAATGTGATGCTGGCCTCGGGAGGTTATCCGTGGACGGTCGTTCCCCTTGAGCGTCGCAACGACTATATGGCGGCGCTGGAGTCGGCGAGCGTGGATGAAAACATCAAGCCGTTTGCAAAGTTCCTTGCCGGCCTCGTGAAAAGCAGTGTAGGAGAATCGCGATGACCAGTCGAACCGGTCGCCGAACAACGGATAGATTCGATGTCGCCATGCAGGCCCCCGAGTGGAAGTTCGGGTGCTGCTCAGGCCGCGCACGGGGAGCGGGGCTACAGCCAGTAGGGCAATCATAGGCCACGCCGATCATTGGAGAGGCAGGCCGGGATTGGACTGCCTCGCGACATCCTGCATCATGCCGGTCTCATATGAGGCCGTTTTGTTCAGTACACGTTGGCGCAAAGGTGGCACTCGCCGCTGCAGCGCTGCTCCTGGCTCAGTCGGTGACTGCCCAGATTCAGTGGCCGAGAACAGCCTGGCCTGCGTCCACGCCGCAGGCAGTCGGGCTCGATGCCCAGGCGCTTGCCGAACTGGATTCGGATATCGCCGCAGGCAAGTACGGGTATGTCGACAGCATGCTCGTGATCCGCGGCGGGCAGCTCGTTTACGAGCGCTCGTACCGGCACGATTACGACCGCATCTATGGTGATGACGGCGCGGCACCCGGGCCCGCGCACTTCCGCGGCCCGCCGGGTCCCTACAACTACTTCGATCCCTGGTGGCATCCGTTC
>SCUD01000162.1 GCA_004297335.1 Gammaproteobacteria bacterium | reverse complement strand
CACCTGCATGCCCTCGGCGACCGCGGTCGTGCACGAGGCCGGGCGGCCGCGCTGGCCCTCGATCTCGACCAGGCACAGCCGGCAGGAGCCGAAGGCCTTGAGCAGGTCGGTGGCGCAGAGTTTCGGGATGCGGATACCGGCCGCGGCCGCTGCGCGCATCACTGAGCTGCCGGCCGGTACGAGCACGCTCCTGCCATCGATCTCGAGCGTGACCAGTTCGCCGGCGCCGGAGGCCGGAGTGCCGAGGTCGACGTGGGTGATCGCGTACATCGTCTCAGCTCCGGACGCGGAAATCTTCGGGGAAGTGCCGCAGCGCGCTCTCGACCGGATTCGGCGTCATGCCGCCAAGACCACAGAGCGAGGCCTGCCGCAGGGTGTCGCAGAGCTGGCCGAGCCGCTCCAGCCCGGCAGCGACGTCCTGCCCCGCACGGATCCGGTCCATCAGTTCCACGCCGCGGGTCGAACCGATGCGGCAGGGCGTGCACTTGCCGCAGGACTCCTGCGCGCAGAACTCGAAGGCGAAGCGCGCCATCCGCGACAGATCCACGGTGTCGTCGAAGACGACGATGCCGCCGTGGCCGAGTGGTGCGCCGACCGCGGCGAGCGCCTCGTAGTCCACCGGCGTATCGAGGAGCGCGGGCGGCAGCCAGGCGCCGAGCGGACCGCCGATCTGCACCGCTCGCACCGGGCGCCCGCTGGCCGTGCCGCCGCCGTAGTCCTCGATCAGCTCGCGCAGCGTGACGCCGAAGGCACGCTCGATGAGCCCGCCGTGGCGCACATTGCCGCCGAGCTGCAGCGGCAGCGTGCCGCGCGATTCGCCGCGGCCGTAATCGCGATACCACCCGGCGCCCTGGGCGAGGATCGCCGGCACGCTGGCGAAGGTGACGACGTTGTTGACGACCGTCGGCATGCCGAACAGCCCGCGCACCGCCGGGAGCGGCGGCCGTACCCGCACTTCGCCGCGGCGGCCCTCGAGGCTCTCGAGCATCGAGGTCTCCTCGCCGCAGATGTAGGCGCCGGCACCGAGGCGCACTTCCAGATCGAAGCGCCGGCCGCTGCCAAGTATGTCATCGCCGAGCAGGCCGGCGGCACGCGCCGCGGCGAGCGCTTCCTTGAGCACGCGGCGCGCGTGCGGATACTCGATGCGCAGGTAGAGATAGCCCTGCGCCGCGCCGACCGCGAGCCCGGCGATCACCATGCCCTCGATGACCGCGAGCGGGTCGCCCTCGAGCAGCAGGCGGTCGGCGAAGGTACCGGAGTCGCCTTCATCGGCGTTGCAGGTGATGTACTTGCGCGGTGCCTCCTGCTCGAGCACGGTGCGCCACTTGCGCCCGGTTGGAAACGCCGCGCCGCCGCGGCCGCGCAGGCCGGACTCGCTGATTTCGCGGACGATGTCCGCCGGAGCAAGGGTGAGCGCGCGGCGCAGCCCCGCAAGCCCTCCATGCGCCGCGTAGTCGGCGACCTCCGCCGGTGCGATCACGCCGATGCGGGAGCAGCAGAGGCGCTGCTGGCTGGCGAGCCACGGGATCCGCTCGGTCGGTCCGTGGCCGAGCGGATGCCGGCCGCCATCGAGGAAGCCGGCGTCGAACAGCCCCGGCACGTCGGCCGCCGCGACCGGCCCATAGGCGACGCGCCCGGCCGGCGTCGCCACCTCGACCAGCGGCTCCAGCCAGTACAGTCCGCGCGAGCCGTTGCGGACGATTGCGACATCGAGACCGCGGACCGCCGCGTCGCGGGCGATCGCGCCGGCGGTTGCCTCGGCGCCGAGCGACAGCGCACCAGCATCGCGCGGGATGAATACCGTTGCGGTCACGGCGCCGGCTCCGCGCCGTCGAGCAGTTCGTCGAAGCGTTCGGGCGTGACCCGGCCGTGCAGCTCCTTGCCGATCAGGAGCGACGGCCCGCAGGCGCAGTTGCCGAGGCAGTACACCGCCTCGAGCGTGTGCCGGCCGTCGGCGCTGGTCTCGCCGAAACCGATGCCGAGCCGCTGCGCGGCATGCCGGGCGAGGGCGTCGCCGTTGACGGCCTGGCAGGCCTCGGCCCGGCACAAGCGAATGGTCCGGTCGCCCGGCGGCTGATCGCGGAAGTAGTGGTAGAAGCTGAGCACGCCATGGACCTCGGCGCGGGAGAGCTGCAGCGCCGCGGCGATGCGCGGCACGGCCGCCGGCGGCACGTAGCCCATCGCCTGCTGGATGTCGTGCAGCACCAGCAGCAGCGGGCCGGGCTGGTCCCTGTGCCTGGCAATGGCCGCCTCGATCGCCTCGTTCACGTCGCATCCCTTCGCTGGGGCATCAGCCCCGAATCATAACTCCGCCGGCTCCCTGGCCAGAGCTTCAGCCGACCGTGGCGATGCAGTCGATTTCCACGCGGGCCCCGAGAGCCAGTCCGTCCGCCCCGAGAGCGCTGCGGGCCGGTCGTTGACCCGGGAAGAAAGTCACGTAGACCTGGTTCATGGCCGGCCACTCGCTCATGTCGTCCAGCATGATCGTGCACTTGACGACGCGATCGAGCGAGGATCCGTAGCGCTCCAGCGTTGCACGGATGTTCTCCATGGTCTGGCGGGTCTCGGGTCCGATTCCTCCATCGGCGAGCTTCAGAGTGCCGGGCACCGTGCCGATCTGGCCGGACAGATAGAGCAGCCTGTCCACGCGGACGGCTTCCGAGAACGGCAGATTGTGCTCCCGGAACTCCGGGGAGGACAGGTATTCAACCGCTGCCAGCTTTTCCGGCGGCGGAGCCTGACAGGCGCAGAGCCCCGCCATCAGCGCCGGTATCAGCAGCTTCCGGTATCCCGCCCGGTGGCCGTTCATGATTCCGCCTCCACCTGGGCCGCGGCAAACACGCGCAGGAAATTCCCCCCGATCACTTTCGCCAGCGCGTCCTCGTCCAGGCCGCGCATGCCGAGCATCGCGACGACCAGCGGCAATTGCCGGTAGTTGTCGAATACGGGCCGGTAATTGGCATCCATGTCCGAGCCGACGGAGACGTGATCGATACCGACGGCATCGATCAGCCGCATTGTTTCATCGACAAAATCGCCGAGATTGCGCTGGGTCAGGCCAGCGGGCCACGCCCCGATCGTGCCACCGGTGCCGGCGATCAGGCGGGCCTGCTCCACGCTGATCAGCCGGGTGTGGGCTGCGGGCTCATGCTGCAAGTGGCTGTGCGACAGCAGCAGCGGCCTGGTCGTGATGGCCGCGGCCTGCTTGACGACATCGTAGCTGGCATGGGCGAGATCGATGATGAAGCCCAGCGCGTTCATCTCGCGCACCAGGTCGGCGCCGAAGGCGGAAAGCCCGCCATGGACCGGCGTCTCCGTCTGGATGTCGCCGATCTCGTTGACGCGGTAATGAACGATCGTGATGCTGCGCATGCCCTCGGACCAGACCTGCGGCAGGCGATCGAGGCGGCCATCGAGGAAGTCACCGCCCTCGGCCGTGAGGATGCCGCTCAGTTGCCCGCGCTGATGGTTGTCGATGACGTCCCGGGCGGTCAGCGCCAGCCGGATCGGCTCGCTTGCGAGCACCCGGCGAAACTCGGCCATCTGGCGCCGGCAGTCGTCCCACGATTCCCCCGGCGCGAGCGGGCGCAGTGCGTGCAGGCCAGTCTCCGTCAGCACCAGGCTCTTCATGTCGGCGACGACTGCAAAGCAGGCCGCGCCGAGCCCGCCGGCCTGCATGTCGGCCACGGAGATCTGCGGAGCCCCGTCCTGTGCGGCAAACATCTGCATGCTCGGGTCCCACAGGTCGACGCCACTCATGAAGAATCGGCCCGGATGGCTGTGTACGTCGATGGCCGGATGCCTGGCGAGGAACCGCCGGGCCTCGGCCAGGCGCTCGGGCGGGATATCCAGTCCCAGTTTCCGGGCGAGTTCCTCATCGGCGATGCCATCCGGCCCGGCATCGGCCAGGCCGCGACCCGACCGGCCTGCGGCCAGCAAGCCGCCGGCGGCCATCGCCACCAGCAGGTTCCTGCGACTCCATCCGTTCTGCGCCGTCATCGCTGATCCTCGCAACGGACCGCGGCACGCGATCGGCGTCATCTTAGACCGCCCGGTCTCCCGATGCCGGGGTTCGTTTCCCGCTGGCCCGGTCTTGCGTTGTGTTCCCGCGACATATGGCCGATACTGGCCCGCGAGACCGTCCGGTTGAAATCGAACAGGGAGAAGACACATGTCATCGCCAGTACGCAGTCGGAGGGATCGGCGGGTGCCGCGAGCGCTGGTACCCGGTGTCTGCTCGGCAGCCACCATCGCGCTCACCCTGATCGTCATTCCATCCGGCCCAGCGACGGCCCAGGCCCGCCCGGTAACCGAGCTCGAGGAAATCATCGTCACGACGCGCAAGCGCGAGGAACGCCTGCAGGACGTGCCGGTGTCCATTTCCGCCTTCACGGCGAAGAGTATTGAACAGGCCGGCATGCAGAACGTCGAGGACATCGCCCGGATGACGCCGGGCTTCACAGTCGCGCCGCTGTTCGGCGGCGACGCGACCACGCCGGTCATTCGTGGGCTGTCAACGACGATCGGCGAGCCCAACGTTGGCTTCTTCGTCGACGGCGTCTATCAGTCCTCGCGCGCGGCGATGGATGCCATGCTGTCCGGCAGCATCGAGCGCGTCGAAGTCGCGAAGGGTCCGCAGAGCGCGTTGTATGGTCGCAACACGTTTGGCGGTGCGATTAATTTCGTGACCCGGCGTCCGAGCAACGAGCCGGAGGGCCAGCTCGAGGCGACCTTCGGCAGCGAAAGCCGGGCCGAGGTGAAGGGCACGATCAGTGGTCCGCTCATCGAGGATCGGCTGTTTGCGCGGATCGCCGGTTCCTACTTCGAGCGCGGTGGATACTTCACCAACGAATTGACCGGCGGCGATCTCGACGATCGTCGCACGGCCGTCGTTGCCGCCTCGCTGGAAGCGGACCTGAGCGATACCCTGAACGCCATCTGGCGCATCTCCTTCGAGAGCACCGACGACGGCGACGATGCGCTGCGCGCGGTCACCAACAACGCGCGCCCGGCGAGCCTCGCCGGGGGGTTGCTGCCGCCGGCGTTCCAGTTCTTCGAGGGCACGGTGCCACCGTTCCAGGACGGTTTCGCGGTCACCCCGGGTTTCTTCAAGCGCGACAACCTGGCGACTTCGCTGGCGCTCGACTGGCAGGCCGGCGATTACCAGGTCACCGCGATCACGGGTTACAACGACCTGCGGACACGGCGCGACCAGGACAACGATTTCGTGGCCCGCAGCATCCGCTACCTGAACAGTCGCATCGACCTCGACGAGATCAGCCAGGAACTGCGCGTCAGTTCACCCGATGACCGGCGCCTGCGCTGGATGCTGGGCGGCTATTACTACGATCTCGATGTCACGACCCGCAATGACGATTTGCGGGCGGGGCTGGGCACGGCGGTGCCGGGAGTCCCGCCGTTCACGAACATCTTCTCGGCGGGCCTCATCAATGAGACGCACGAACAGACTGAGAATTTCGCCATTTTCGGCGAGCTCGGCTACGACCTGAGCGAGCAGCTGCGAGCGTCCCTCTCAGGTCGCTACAGCTGGGAGGAAAAGCAGGTCAGTGCTACGGATACCAATCCGCTGACGCTGGCATCCGGTACTTTCGAGGACACCAACCGCTTCAACAATTTCACGCCGCGCTTCAGCCTCGATTATCACCTTACGGACGATTCGATGATCTATGCCAGCGCGGCGAGGGCGGTCAAGGCCGGCGGCTTCAACGTCGTGACTGTTGCCGGCCGGATCTTCGATGAAGAGCGGACCTACGACCCTGAGAAGAGCTGGCACTACGAACTGGGCGCCAAGACCGGCTGGCTCGACAACCGCCTGACCCTGAACGCCGCCGGTTTCTATATCCGCTGGACCGACCAGATCGTGCGGGCGGTCGGCGGGAGCGGCGCCCTGTTGAATGTCAATGCCGGCAGGACGACGTCGCAGGGCTTCGAGCTCGAGCTGCTGGCGCGCCCGCTCGAGGGGCTGGAGATCAGTGGCGGATTCGCCTATACGGACTCGAAGTACAAGGACTATTTCTTTGCCTCGCTGATCGGCCTCGGTTTCACGGCGGAAGAGGCGCAGCTGGCCGGGACGCCGCTGCAATTCGTGTCGAAGCATACGGCCAACGGCGCGCTGCAGTACCGGCGCCCGATCGGCGGCGGCATGGAGTGGTTCGGTCGCGCTGACGCCAGTTATCAGTCACGGCAGAGCATCGTGCAGCCGGGTGGCGCGTACGTGGGCAGCCGCACGATCGTCAACCTCCGCACCGGTTTCGAGAAGGACCGTTACTCCGTGACTTTCTGGGTCCACAACCTGTGCGACGAGGACGCCACCGTAACCGGCGCGTTCACCGCCAATCCGGCCTCCCGCTATGACACGGTCGCGGGATTGCTGGGCCTCGGTCCGGTGGTCGGGCTGGAGGCATTCGGGGCGGTGGTGACCTCTCACGAACCGCGCTCCTGGGGGGTCACCGCCCGCGTCCGGTTCTGATTACGGCTCCGGAGCGACCGCGACGAGGTCGACCTCGATCAGAATGCCGGCCGGCCAGTCGGCGCCTGGCACGGTCGTACGCGCGGGTTTGTGGGCGGCAAAATAGCCGGCATAGATGGCATTGACCGCCGCAACGTCGGCCGGATCCTTCAGGTAGATGTTGACCTTGACGACATCGTCGAAGCTGGCTCCGGCCGTCTTCAGGATCGTGGCCAGTGTCTCGAACACCTGCTGCGTCTGCGGGCGGATCCCGCCGGCCACCGCGGCGCCGGTGGCCCGGTCGATGGCGACGACGCCGGAGACATGCAGGAACCCATTGGCGATGACCGCCTGGGAGTAGAGCGCATCCGCCGGCCAACCGGGCAGGTTGACCGGTCGCACACTCCGGCGGCGATCGGCGGCACAGGAGGCGAGCAGCGTCGCTCCGATCAGCGTTGCAGTCGCCAGCAATCCCAGCGGTTTGCGTGAGAAGTTCAACGGCAGTTCTCCGTGCTGGCTGGGCCGGCTGACAGCCTATCACTGCTGGCGGTTGCCGGCTCCGATGTCATGGGTACAGGCTGGCCGCCCTGCCGGGCGGCCATTTGGTAGGATCCACGAGGCCTGAGCGGCCGCGCCACCAGTATCCACCACGCCGGGGTTCGGAGCGGCCCCGAGGGGAAGCCGCATGCCAACGCTAAACTGGATCGGCAAGGATGCCGTCGTCCGACACCATACGGAAGTGCCGTACCGGCTGCTGGAGCCGGACGCGGATCTGTCCTGCCCCCCGGCCGGCACCGGCAACCTGATCGTCCAGGGCGACAACCTGCAGGCGCTGAAGGCCCTGCTGCCACGCTATGCCGGGCAGGTGAAATGCATCTACATCGACCCGCCGTATAACACCGGCAACGAAGGCTGGGTCTACAACGACAATGTCAACAGCCCGGAGATCCGCCGCTGGCTCGGTGAGGTGGTCGGCCGCGAAGGCGAGACGCTCGATCGGCACGATCGCTGGCTGTGCATGATGTATCCGCGCCTGGTGCTGCTGAAGCAGTTCTTGCGGGAGGACGGGGTCATTTTCGTTTCAATCGACGACAACGAGGTTGCGGCGCTGCGGCTATTGATGGACGAAGTGTTTGAGGCTCGAAACTTCATGTCGCTACTAGTCTGGAAGGCACGGCAACACCTTGATAGCCGCTCGCTTACCGGTGTTTCGAATGACCACGAGTATGTCCTGGTCTATTCCAAGACACGTTTTGGCTGCAAGATGAAAGGGAAGTCCCGAGATGAGTCCAAGTACTCCAATCCGGACCATGACCCGCGCGGCCGGTGGATGAGTCGCAGTATTCTTGGATTGGCGAACGCGAAAGATCGACCAAACCTTCATTACGATCTGGAAGACCCGACGACTGGCGTGCGCTACCCATGTCCGAAGAACACCGGTTGGCGATATAGCCGTGACACGATGGCCGAGAAGATTGCTGAACGAAGAATCCTCTTTCCAAAGAAGGAGACAGGTCGGCCGCGCGAGAAAGTGTTTCTCAATGAACTGCAAGCCACGGCAGCTGGATTTCCAAGCGTAATTGACGGCGTCTACACTGCTGATGGCTCACAGTCAGTACGCGACATTTTTGGCCAGCAGAACTTCGCATTCCCCAAAGCACCTGACCTTGTTCAAAGGCTGATCGCCCAAGTCGCTGATAATCACTCACTGATCCTCGACAGCTTCGCCGGCTCCGGCACCACGGCCCATGCGGTGCTGCAGCAGAACGCCGAGGATGGCGGCAATCGGCGCTTCATCCTCGTCGAGATGGATCCGGCGATTGCGCGCGATGTCACCGCGGAGCGCGTCCGGCGGGTGGCGCAGGGCTACACGAACGCGAAGGGGCAGCCGGTCGCCGGGCTCGGCGGCGGCTTCCAGTTCTGCCGGCTTTCGGCGGAACCGCTGTTCGATGGCAAGGGGCGGATCCGGGCCGATGTGAATTTCGCCCAACTGGCCGAATTCGCGTGGTTTGTCGAGACCGGCACCGGCTACACGGGCCGGGCGGATTCGCCACTGCTCGGCGTGCACGATGGCCGCGCGATCTATCTCCTGTACAACGGCATTCTGAAGGACCGCTCTATTGCCGGAGGCAACGTGCTGACCGGGCCTCGCTTCGATGCGCTGCCGGGATTCGACGGGCCGAAAGTGATCTTCGCCGCGGCCAACCGGATGGGCGCCCGTGCCGCCCGGGAAGGCATTACCTTCCGGCAGACGCCCTACGCGCTGCAGGTGTCATGATGATGACCATGGCCATGAACAAGCGCCCCATCAGTGAAGCCCGGGATCCGGATTTGCGAGGATCCGAGCCAGCGCTGCACCGTGCAGCCGGGCGGGTCAGCGAGGTCGAACCGCCCGGAGAGAGCAGCGAATGACCACGTTCGTCCCGAAGAACTTCCAGGCGCAGGTGCTGGCGAGCATCGAGGCCTATTTCCGGGCCTGCTACGAGCTGCCGTCGCCGTCTACGGCCTTCACCGTGACGACTGAACGCCTCTGGGGCCGTGGCCTGCCGTACAACCCGCTCAGCGGATTTCCTGCGGATATGCCCTATTTCTGCCTGCGCGTGCCGACCGGGGGCGGAAAGACCTGGCTGGCGGCCCGCAGTGTCGCGCTGGTCAACTCCCTGCTGCTGCGCTCTGAGTTCAGCGTCATCCTGTGGCTGGTCCCGAGCCGTCCGATTCGCGAGCAGACCTTGAAGGCCCTGCAGGACCTGCGACATCCGTATCACGGCGCGTTGCGGGAGGCGGGCCCGGTGACCGTGTTGGACCTCGAGGCGGCGAAGAGTCTGACGCGTGCCACGCTGGACACCTCGACCACGGTCATTGTCGCCACCCGGCAGGCGTTCCAGGTGGAAGACGAGGAATGCCGCAAGGTGTACCAAAGCAGCGGCGCGCTGATGCACCACTTCGACAATCTGAGTCCGGAGCAGCGCGCCAGCCTGCTGACCGAGGGCGAGGGTCCCGACCGGATCGTCCCCTGTTCGCTGGCCAACGTACTTCGCCTGCGGCGCCCGTTCATCATCGTCGATGAAGCCCACAACAGCCGGACGGAACTGGCCTTCGACATGCTGGCCCGGTTCCGGCCAAGCGGTGTCATGGAGCTGACGGCCACTCCGGATCTGGAGCGAACGCCCAGCAATGTGCTGCACAGTGCTTCGGCCGCGGAATTGAAGGCGGAGGAGATGATCAAGCTGCCGGTCGTGCTCGAGACCGAGCCGAACTGGCAGCAGTGCCTGGCCGACGCCATTGCCCGGCGCGATGCCCTGCATGCCCTGGCCGATGCGGAGCGGCGCGCTGGCGCTGCATATCTTCGGCCGATCGTGCTGATTCAGTCCGCGCCGCGGCACGCCGGAGTTGAGACGCTCGATGCCGCGCGCGTGCGCGATGAGCTGATCACCAATCACCGGATTCCTGCCAGCGAGATCGTGATTGCGACCGGAGAGGAGAAAGGTCTGGAGAATATTGACGCCGAATTCCAGCTCGGCATCGCCGACCCGGCCTGTCCGGTGAAGTTCATCATCACGCAGCGGGCGCTGGCCGAAGGTTGGGATTGTCCGTTCGCCTACGTGCTGGTCAGCATGGCCTCGCTGCGCTCCGCGACTGCGGTGGAACAGTTGCTCGGGCGCGTGCTGCGGCAGCCGGGCGCGAGTCATCGGCAGGCCCCCGCGCTGAACCAGTCCTACGCTTTCGTCGTGTCCCGCGACTTCGCCGAGACGGCTGGCGCATTGCGCGACCGGCTGGTTGCGGGTGCTGGCTTCGAGCGGCGGGAGGTAGCGGACTTCGTGACGGCGGCGCGCAGCGATCAGGGGCGACTCGATCTGGAGGGCCACGCGGGCCGCGTCATCGTGCAGCCGGTAGTGGTTTCGTTGCCCGAAAAGCCGGATCTCAGGAGCTTGCCCAAATCGGTGCGGGACAAGGTTGCCTGGGATTCGAGTGGTCAATGTCTGACGATCCAGGCCCCACTTACGGACGAGGACGAGGAGATCCTGAAGGCTGCGGTTTCCTCCCCCGACGCTGTCGAGGCCATTACCAGAGCAGCGGAGGCCAGCCGCACGACTGCCATCGAGTTCTTCCGGACGCCGGCGGAGCTGGGTGAGGTGTTCCGCGTGCCGCAACTGGCACTGAGAATCCAGGGTGAGTTGCAGTTGCTCGACGACGTCGAAGTGCTCGAATATCCATGGGACCTGTCGCTCTACGATGCAGCACCGACACCGGCGGAAATCGAGGCGCTGCAGGCGGCGTTCCACATAGCCGAAAGCGGCACGATCGATGTGGACATGCAGGGCAAGGTGGTGCTCAGGTTTATGCCGGGCCTGCAAAGGGATCTCGGGCTGGTGTACCGGCCGGAGCATTGGGACGAGGTTCGCCTCGGCACCTGGCTGTGCCGCAATCTGCCCGAGCCGACGCTGACCCACGCCAGCAAGCAGGCCTTTGTGGCCGGATGGCTGACCGATCTGTTGCGGCGCGAGCAGTTCACGCTCGCGCGTGCCAATCAGCACAAGTTCCTGATCCGCACCCTGCTGGAGAGGCGCATCCGCGAGTTGCGCGAGCAGGCCGCGGCTGCGGCCTGGCAACAGGCGCTGTTCGGGGAGGACGCTGCTTCACGGGTGGTCGTCGACGATCAGTTCAGTTTCGAGTTTCGTACTCAGGCCTATGCGCCCGCGCGGGACTACGACGGCCGGTTCGGTCACTTCGACTTCCGGCGGCATTACTACGGGCGGATCGGCGATTTCGATAGTCGCGAGGAATTCGAGTGCGCCTGCTGGCTGGACAGGCAGGCGCAGCAGGGCCGCATCCAATTCTGGGTCCGCAATCTGGTGCGCCGGGAGGGCTGTTCATTTTTCCTGCTGACGGCGGATGGCCGCTTCTATCCGGACTTCCTCTGTCAGTTACCCGGTTCGCAAGAGGATCCAGGACCCGTTCTGGCCGTGGAATATAAGGGCTCGAACTACTGGGCCGCCGCGGCAGACGACCGTTTGATCGGCGGTCTCTGGGCCGGCATGTCCGGGGGCCGGTGCCGCTTCGTGATGGTCACGGACCGGAACTGGGAATCGATCGAACCGCTTCTCGGTAACCGACCCGGCGCCGCGACATGATCAGCGCGGCGAACCTCCGCAAGCTCGCGCGTGCCCGACTGGCGGATGCTCGGGCCCTGCTCAAGGCCAGACGCTATGACGGCGCCGCCTATCTGGGCGGCTACGTCGTGGAAATTGCACTCAAGGCGCGCATCTGCCGCACGCTTCGCTGGGCCGGTTATCCGGAATCCGCCCGGGAGTTCCAATCGCTGGCCAGCTTCAGGACGCATAATCTGGACGTTCTGCTCGCGCTCTCCGGGCGGGAGCGTCAGGTCAGGGCGAGACATCTGGTCGATTGGTCTGCGTTGGCGGCGTGGGACCCCGGGGTTCGGTATAAACTACCCGGGTCCGTCGAAAAGAGTGATGCCGAGCACCTGCTGCGAGCAGCCGGGGTGCTGCTGACTGCCTTGTGAACACATTCGTTGCGAGTCTGCTGAAAGTCGAGCGAGCGCTGGCGCGCGAGAAGGGGGCGTTTGCCTTGTTTGCGGCTTTCCTGCGCGAGGACGGTCTGGGCAAGTGGGATCTGGTGATCTCTGCTCCGTGGGTCGAGCGCGACAGGGAGGCCGCGCTGCGGCTGATTTCCGCCCGGGTCCAGGCGGCACTGAAGCCTCAACAACTGCTTTCGATCTCCCGAATCGCGCTGGTCGAGCCGACCTCACCGGAAGTCGCGGCGATCAATCGAGAGTTTCAGGTCGAGCGCTCGCCCGTGGAAGTATGGGGCCGCAGTTTCTTCGGTATGGCGATCCGGCACGCCCACATTTTCGCCTCTGCCCGGCAGGATGCAGTGATTCCGGCCAGGCCGTCGCGCGCCAGAACGACACAGCAGCAGCGCCGGAAGGCGGCGCGCGGCTGAGTTCCTGCGCCGCAGCCTGACGCCAGATGGCCAGCGCCGGCCGCGCCAGTTCCCCAACCGCCCGCGAAACCGAGCTGAAGCTCGCGGTGACGCCGCGGACCTTCGAGCGCCTGCGCCGTGATCCGGTCCTCGGCGCGCCGGCCGGCCCGGCCGCCCCGCTGGAGTCGCTCTATTTCGATACGGCTGATCACGCGCTCTGGCGTAGCGGCATGGCGCTGCGGTTGCGGCGCGAGGGCGGACACTGGATCCAGACCATCAAGGGTCAGGGCGCGGTCGTGGCCGGCGTGCACCAGCGCGCCGAGTTCAACCGGCGGGCGCGCCGCGGCTGGCCCGATCCGCGGTTGCTCGGCGACAGCGAAATCGAGCGGCGGGTGGCCGCGGTTACCGAGCCGCTGGTGCCGGTATTCCGGGTCGTAGTCGAGCGCGAGCAGCGCCTGCTGGTTCCGGCGCCGGGGGTGCTCATCGAGGTGAGTTTCGATCGGGGGCGGATCGAGGCCGGCCGCGCGCGGGCGGCCGTCTGCGAGATCGAACTGGAACTCAAGGAGGGCCCCGTCGCCAGCCTGTACGAGCTGGCGCTCGCGGTACTCGCGCGCGCGCCGGCGCGGATCGAACCGCGCTCGAAGGCCGGGCGCGGATATCAGCTGGCCGGCGTCGGGCAGCCGGCACCCGTGCGCATCCGGCGCGACGTGGTCCGGTCCGGCATGACTACGAGCGAGGCGTTCCGGGCAAGCGCCGTGGCCTGTCTCGACCACTTGTACGCCAACCAGCCGGGGGTACTGGCAGGCGGCCAGGCTGAATACCTGCATCAGGTCCGTGTCGCACTGCGTCGCCTGCGCTCGCTGCTCGATGTATTCCGGCCGCCGGCGGCGAAATCAGCGGTCCGACCACACCGGCAGGCGCTGCGCCGAATTACCCGGGCACTCGGCCCGGCGCGGGACCTGGATGTCTTCGTCGCGCACACGCTGGCGCCGATGCTGGAGCAATTTCCGGGGCACCGGGGGCTCGCCGCGTTTGAGCGGGCCGCGGGGCGGCTGTGCGCCGATGCGAACCGGCGCGCGCGGCGGATTCTCGGCAACCGCCGCAGCCAGGCGGATCTGCTGCGCCTGGCCGATTGGCTCGCCGGGCAGGCATGGCTGGAAGACGGGTCGCCGGCGGACACGCTGGCCTGGGCTGCGCCGGCCCGCGAGCATGCGGCCGCGGTGCTGGAGCGTTGCCACCGGCGCGTGTTGAAGCGCGGGCGTGGCATCGGCTCTGCGGAGCCGGCGCGGCTGCATCGCCTGCGCATCGCGCTCAAGCAGCTGCGCTACGCGGCCGGCTTCTTCGCGCCGCTGTTCCCGCGTGCCCGCGTCGCGCCGATGCGCGAGACCCTCGACGGGCTGCAGGAGTTGCTCGGCTCGATCAACGATCACGCGGCCGCGACGGAACTGATCGCTGCCGTGGGCCGCAGGGCGCGCGGACCGCTGCAGCCCCAGGCGCGGCTCATTCTCGAGCACTGGAATGAAGCGCTGCTGGCGGAACAGCGGCGGGCGCTGAAGCCCGCCTGGAAGACGCTGCGTGCCTGCGCGCCATTCTGGTGCCGCGCGAGGACGATACAGTAGCAGCGCCGGCTGCCAAATGGGGATTCCGAAATAGCGACGGAAGGAATCCGAATATGCTAGGATACGGAAGCATGAAGACCACTGTAGATATTCCAGAGCGCGAACTCCGTGATGTGATGCGGTTCACTCGGGCCGCCAC
>SCUD01000161.1 GCA_004297335.1 Gammaproteobacteria bacterium | reverse complement strand
GGCGCGCCGAGCAGAACCAGTCTCATTCGAGAGCCTCCAGAGACCGCCGGTCGCGGCGGGGCGCCCATCCTGCCCGCCGCCCACCGGGGCGTCAAACTCCGTTATGCTTCGCCCCGCCCCGGGGCAGCCCCCCGCAGCACGGAACCCGCCGATGAGCAGACCCAGCAGACCGCCCGCCGCCCGCCCCCGCAACGCGCTGTATGCCCAGTCGGGCGGCGTCACGGCGGTGATCAACGCCAGCGCCCATGGCGTCATCGATGCCTGCCGCCGGCACCGCCGCCACATCGGCAAGCTCTATGCCGGTCGCGACGGCATCGTCGGCGTGCTGACCGAGGACCTGATCGACGTCGGGGGCGAGGATGCCGCGACGATCCGGGCACTGTCCACGACGCCGGCAGGCGCCTTTGGCTCGGCCCGCTACAAGCTGAAGGATCTCGAGCGCGATCGCGCCAAGTACGAGCGGCTGATCGAGGTATTCCGCGCCCACGACATCGGCTACTTTTTCTACAACGGCGGCAACGACTCGATGGATACCGCCCTCAAGCTCTCACAGCTCGGCGAGCAGACCGGCTATCCGGTGACCTGCATCGGCGTGCCGAAGACCGTCGACAACGACCTGCCGGTCACCGACTGCTGCCCGGGCTTCGGCTCGGTCGCGAAATATGTCGCGGTATCGACGCTCGAGGCCTCGCTGGACGTCGCGTCGATGGCGCGCACCTCGACCAAGGTGTTCATCCTCGAGGTCATGGGCCGGCATGCCGGCTGGATCGCGGCAGCCGGCGGCCTCGCCGCGCGGCGTGCCGGTGACCCGCCGCACATCATCCTGTTCCCCGAGATCGCCTTCGACCGCGAGCAGTTCCTCGCCCGCGTCCGCGACGTCGTGCAGACGAAGGGCTTCTGCGTGATCGTGGCCTCCGAGGGCACCCGCGATGCCGAGGGCCGGTTCCTGGCCGACATGGGCACGCGCGACGCCTTCGGGCATGTACAACTCGGTGGCGTCGCGCCGACGCTGGCGACGATGGTCAAGGAGGCCCACGGCTACAAGTACCACTGGGCGCTCGCCGACTACCTGCAGCGTTCGGCGCGACATATCGCCTCGCGCGTCGACGTGGAGCAGGCCTATGCCGTGGGCCGCGCGGCCGTTGAACTCGCCATCGCCGGGCAGAACGCGGTGATGCCGACGATCGTGCGCAAGTCCTCGCGCCCCTATCGCTGGAGCATCGGCTCGGTGCCAATCGTGCGGGTCGCGAGCCAGGAGAAAATGGTCCCGCGCCACTACATCAGCACCGACGGCTTTGGCATTACCGCCGCCTGTCGCCGGTACCTGGAACCGCTGATCGAGGGCGAGGCCTGGCCGCGTTTCGAGCGGGGCCTGCCGGTCTACGCGCGCCTGCGTGGCGCCCGGGTGCGCAAGAAGCTGAAGGCATCGTTCGTGATATGATTATTGGCTGATGCGGGGCGGTCCGGACACGGACCGGCCCCGCCGTCGTGTGAGAGACCCCCAGGGAGAAGCCGGATGTCCATTCAAGAAGTGCAGTGGCTCGCCATGCTGGCGGGCGTCGTCGCGATCGTGTACGGCGTGTTCGCGGTGCGCTGGATCCTGGCGCAGCCGGCGGGCAACGCCCGGATGCAGGAAATCGCCGCGGCGATCCAGGCCGGCGCCCAGGCCTACCTGAACCGCCAGTACACGACGATCGCCATTGTCGGTGTCGTGCTGTTCGTGGTCCTCTGGGTCCTGCTCGGCTGGCCGACGGGCATCGGCTTCGCGGTCGGTGCGCTGCTGTCCGGTGCCGCCGGCTACATCGGCATGAATGTCTCCGTGCGCGCCAACGTACGCACCGCGCACGCTGCCAGCATCGGCCTGAACCCGGCGCTCCAGATCGCGTTCCGCGGCGGCGCCGTGACCGGCATGCTGGTCGTCGGCCTCGGGCTGCTGGGTGTTGCGGCCTACTACTACCTGGTGGTGCCGATGGTCGGCGACAAGGAAGCGCTGCGCGGCCTGATCGGGCTCGCCTTCGGCGGCTCGCTGATCTCGATCTTCGCGCGCCTCGGCGGCGGCATCTTCACCAAGGGCGCCGACGTCGGTGCCGACCTCGTCGGCAAGGTCGAGGCCGGCATTCCCGAGGACGACCCGCGCAACCCGGCAGTGATCGCCGACAACGTCGGCGACAATGTCGGCGACTGCGCCGGCATGGCGGCCGACCTGTTCGAGACCTACGCGGTCACGATCATCGCGACCATGCTGCTCGGCAGCCTGATGATGCAGGCACAGGGCGCGAATGCGGTGATCTTCCCGCTCGCGCTCGGCGCGGTGTCGATCGTCGCCTCGATCGTCGGCACGTTCTTCGTCAGCGTCCGCGAGGGCGGCCGGATCATGCCGGCCCTGTACCGCGGCGTGACCGTTTCCGGCGTCATCGCTGCAGCGGCCTTCTACCCGGTGACCACGATGCTGATGGGCGATGTAGCCCTCGACCTGTGGTTCTGCGCGCTGATCGGACTGGCGCTGACCGCGGCGATGATCGTGATCACCGAGTACTACACCGCGACCGAGTACGCTCCGGTGCGCCACATCGCCGAGGCCTCGCAGACCGGCCACGCGACCAACATCATCGCCGGCCTCGGTGTCTCGATGAAATCCACCGCGCTGCCGGTGCTCGCGGTCTGCGCCGCGATCTGGGGCAGCTACCAGATCGCCGGGCTGTATGGCATTGCGATCGCGGCGACCGCGATGCTGTCAATGACCGGCATGATCGTTGCGCTGGACGCCTACGGTCCGATCACCGACAACGGCGGCGGCATCGCCGAGATGGCCGGCCTGCCGAAGGAAGTCCGCAAGATCACCGACGCGCTCGACGCGGTCGGCAACACCACCAAGGCGGTGACCAAGGGCTACGCGATCGGCTCCGCGGGACTCGCCGCGCTGGTGCTGTTCGCCGACTACACGCACAAGCTCGAGGATGCCGGCAAGCTCGGCGGCGATGCGCTGGTGCGCGGCTTCGAGCTGTCCGATCCGGCCGTGATCATCGGCCTGTTCATCGGCGGACTGGTGCCCTACCTGTTCGGCGCGATGGCGATGGAGGCCGTCGGCCGCGCCGCCGGCTCGGTCGTCAACGAGGTACGCCGGCAGTTCCGCGAGATCAAGGGCATCATGGAAGGCACCGCGAAGCCCGACTACTCGCGCGCGGTCGACATGGTCACGCGCGCGGCGATCCGCGAGATGATCGTGCCGTCGCTGCTGCCGATCCTCGTGCCGGTGGTGCTCGCCTACGCGATGAACTTCCTGATGGGCCCCGGCGCCGGCATCCGCGCGCTCGGCGGCCTGCTGATCGGCACGATCGTCACTGGCCTGTTTGTCGCGATCTCGATGTGCACCGGCGGCGGCGCCTGGGACAACGCCAAGAAGTACATCGAGGAAGGCAACTTCGGCGGCAAGGGCTCGGACGCGCACAAGGCGGCCGTGACCGGCGACACCGTCGGCGACCCCTACAAGGACACCGCCGGCCCCGCGATCAACCCGCTGATCAAGATCATCAACATTGTCGCGCTGCTGCTGGTGCCGCTGCTGTAAAAGGGGACAGTCCCCTTTTCCGACAGGGTTGTGCTGATGACGATCGCGCCCGGCGCTACTCGAAGACGCGCTCGCCGGTCGCCATCAGCAGCCATACGACACCGCCGACCACATAGACTCCGGCCGCGATCAGGAAGACGGAACTCCAGGAGCCCGTCGCATCGACGATGAACCCGGTCAGGGCTACGCCGATGATTCCCGGAATCTGGGAAGCCGTGTTCGAAATGCCAAGCAATACGCCGGCGTAGCGCGGGCCGATATCGAGCTGATTGGCACAATACCCCGCATAGGCGAGTGCAGTCACCCCCAGCGTGCAACACAGGAGCACGAGCGCATGGAGGGGGGAGCGAATGTCGCCGCTCAACAGGATGAGAAAGAACGCCGGACCGAACATACCCAGGGATTGCATCAGCTTGCGGACGAAGGTGACGGAGAAGCCCTTGCGCAACAGGCCATCGGCGAAGCTCCCGCCCAGTACCGTCGTCACCGCCATCGTCGCATACGGGAGCATCGTGTACGGCCCCAGGTCGGCCAGGCGTATGTCCAGAACCTGGTGAAAATAGGTCGGCAGCCAGGCGAGGAGGACATAGAAGCCCCAGGCGTGGCAGAAGGAATTGATGATGATCGCCCAGTTGGCCTTGCTGGACAGCAACAGTCGCCAGGGGATCGGCTCCCCGGCTGCCGGCGGCACGGTGCCCTCACGGATATGAGAGAGTTCCTCGGCAGTGATCCGCGGGTGCTCCTTCGGAGTATCGGTCACCGCGCGGTGCCAGGCGAAGAACCAGATCAGCCCGAGCCCGCCAAACGTGTAGAAGATCGCCTGCCAGCCCCAATTGGCAGCAATCCATGGCGCCAGCATCAGCGCAATGACGGTGCCCAGCGGAACTGCGCCGCCCAGCAGTGTAACGGCTCGAGTCCTTTCCTGCGCCGGCACCCAGTGTGCGAACAGGTGGTACGCCGCCGGGAACCCGACACCCTCGCCGGCACCCATGCCGATGCGAACTGCGAGCAGGGCAAAGAGGGATAGCCCCGCGGCCAGCGGCGTCAGGAATGTAAACAGCGACCACAGCAGGACGGCACAACCGAGCACGATCCTGGTGCCGTGCCGATAGGCCAGCCACCCTCCGACCACCTGCGTCGAGACATACCCAACGAAGAACGCGGACAGCACCATGCCTGAAGTAGCGTGGTCCCAGCCGAAGTCAGCAGCCATCGGGATGATCGCTACCGAGACGCTGACCCGGTCCATGAAGCTGATGAGCGCGCTGAGCACGCACAAGCCGATGATCCGGTAGCGCAGTGGCCAACCTGGCGCCGCGGCCACTCGCTGCTGCATGGCTGTGTTCTTCATCCGCCCCCGCTGACTAGACGTATATATCGTGGTCGCAATATATACGTTGCAGTTCTGGCGGTGCAAGCCTGCCGTGGGCTGACCGCCCCGGAGGCGCCGGTATCAGGAACGCTTCGACTTTTTCCTGCTGCCGGATTTCCGCGCTGCCCGGGCGTAGGCATTCCACGGCTCGAGCAGCGTCTTCATCAGTCGGACAATACGCGCGATCACCTGATCCGCCGGCATTTCGCCGTGGATGTAGGTCAGGTATTCCCGGTCGAAGACGTCGAAAATAATGGTCGCCATGTCGGCGACGTTGGTCCCACCGGGGATCTGGTTACGGCGTTGCAGGACGCGCAGCAGAGCCGCGATCTGCGTCTGCAGCATGTCATTGGCCCATGTGGCGAGTTCGTGTCCAACCCCGGCCGGTGCCATGCCGGTCATCGAGATCGCACGCAGGAAATCGCGGTCCCGCCAGCCCGCGCGCCACTGCGTATAGCACATGAGCAGCGCGATGACCGCGTCGACCGGCTGCTCCGGAGGGTCGGCAATGACTCGCCCGCCCTCCTCAAATAGACGCTCGAGCTCCGGGTGGACCACTGCCCAAAGCAGCTCGCCCTTCGTCTTGAAATACTTGTACACCGTCGCCCAGGCGAGACCTGCTTCCGCGGCAATTTCCTCGACGGTCGTCTTTTCAAAGCCCCTCTTGGCAAAAAGCACGCCAGCGGCGTCCAGTATCTTCTGGCGCCGCACCGCTTTCTGCTGTTCTCTGAGGCCCAAGGCGCCCTCGGTCTGCCGTCTGCCGCGGCACCCGCGCTGCCGGCATTGCGCGCTGAAGTCCCGGGAAGATCGTGTACGGATCGGGTCGATGTTGTTGCTGGCGAGTCTACGGTAATGACTCCGCCCCATCAACCCAGGCCGTTTGCTGGTCAGAATCTTGCACGCACCTCCATGCCGATGGTCCGGGGCCGGTTGACGAGGATGCGCGGTCGACCCGGGAACTCCGCCGCCATCGGCGGCACATCCGCGAGATTCGCCTTCTCGTCCGTCACGTTCTCCACGAACAGGTCGACATCCCAGGTGCCGAAGCCTGCGCCGGCGCGGAGATTGAGCACGTTGTACGAGGGACGGACCCGGAAGAACGGTGCTGAGTTGCGGGCATTGAGGCTCTGTCCCACATCGGAGTAATCAAAGTGCGCGAACATCGGTATGTTGCCGGCCTGGAACTCGTAATCGAGCGCTGCACTGGCCGTCCACTTCGGGGCGTTCTGCACCGGCGCACCGACGATCACCGAACCGAATCCGCCGTTGTCGGTGATCTCGGAATCCGCATAGCCGACACCGAGTTTGAGTGCGAGGCCCGATGCCGCAACCAGCGACAAGTCAGCTTCGAACCCCTGGATCTTCGCCTTGCCTGCGTTCACAAAGGCCGGAAAACCGCAGGAAAGCCCTATGGTCTGCTGCAGGTCACTCCAGTCGATGCGGTAGCCCGCCACGCTGAGGGCCACTCCGTGAGCGGGCCAGCGCGACCGCATGCCCACCTCGTAGCTCCAGAGCTGGTCCGAGTCGTACGAGCCGAGCTCGCTGGCAGTGAGACCCAGGTCCTCGAGGTCGTCAGCGCAGACATCGGCCGGGAAAAGATTCACACCGCCGATCCTGAAGCCCTCGGCCGCTGTCGCATACAGCATCCGGTCTTCGTCGAACCGGTACTGGAGACCGAACTTCGGCGTGACACCACTTTCGGATCCGTCCTGCAGGAACGGGATCGGCGATCCGAACACGCCGCCCTGGACCGACGAGAACTCCAGCTGGTGCTCAAAGTATCTGGCACCACCAATCAGTGCCAGGTTGCTGGTGAGATCGAATGTCGCCTCGGCGAACAAGGCGGTCTCCTGGACCTTTTCGGAGAGCCGCATGCTGAACACCGTCAGGATGGGGTCGGCCGGGGGGTCGGGCCACAGGTCGGGAGGAAAGATCACGAACTTGGTCGAGTCCTGGTAGAAGGCCCCAGTGGTGAACTGGAATGGTCCTTCCAGTCGGGAGCTGAAGCGCAGCTCCTGCGCGAAGGACCGGACGTGGTCCTCGGCGTGCAGCGCGCCAGGCAGGAGCGGACCGAAGACCAGTTGCAGAAACTCGCTGGCGTCTTCCGTGTCATGCGAGGACCAGTCGAAATAGGAGGTGGACGACGTGAACTGACCGTACGGACGCGAGTACCGGATGGTCAGACTTCCCAGCTTCCACTCGGAATCGCCCTCCTCGTCGATGTCGAAGCCACGATCGTTGGTCCGGTTGCCGGCGCTCACATCCGCCCAGCTACGGCCATCCCAGCTCGTGTCCTCTACGGCCAGGGCCGGCTGGATGGTCAGGTCTCCGTCCAGCAGGGACAGCAGGCCGGTGATCCGTCCACCATATGTGCGGCTGTCATCGACATTCCGGTGGGTGGCGAAGTCCGCCGGCGCGCTCGGCGACGGGGCGCGGTCGATGAAGCCGCCCTGATCCTGTCCATAGGCAAGGACGCGGAGAGCGAAGCGCTCGGGCACAACGGGAATATTCACAACCCCATCGGCGCGATAGCTCATGCCACCACCTTTCGTGGTCGCCAGCCTCCCGCCAACGCCGCCAGTCGCCTCGCTCAGATCGGGCTGCCTGGTGATCAGCCGGACCGTTCCGCCCATGGAGCGGGCGCCGTACAGTGTCCCCTGCGGGCCCCGCAGCACTTCGATGCGTTCGAGGTCCGTGACCAACGGATTGATGCTGGCCCAGACCGGCGTCTCGTCAATGTAGAACCCCGTCGTCCCCTTACCGACGACCCCGCGGATCGCTATCGCGAGCGTCGCCGCGTTGCGGCTCTCGCCGGTGGCGCCAAACGACAGATTCGGAAACCGGGTACCGTAACCCTTCAGGTCGCCCAGAGCATTGCGCACGATCTCCGCCCCACCGACCGCGGAGATGCTCATGGGAACGTCTTGAATGGACTGCTCCTTCTTCTGGGCCGTGACCACGATGTCTTCGAGCTTGTGGACGCCCTGCTGCTCCGCAGCAGCCGTACCCGCCGGCGCCGACAGCCAGATGGCCGTCGCCACCGCAAGAATCCGTGACCTGCTCATGTCTTACCCCCCAGGTGATGTGAGGCCGGCTAGCGATTCATTCCCGAAACGGATGGCATCCGTTAGTTCGTATATACATGCGCTGCAGTATATATGTTCGTCGCTTGGTGTCAACGGTATGCGCATGTCTACACAACACCGCACATTGCCCATCATAGATGTTACGTATATAATTCATCTTTCACATATACGATCATGGGTCGGCGACCGGCCTTGGAGCAACCGGATGAGTCTCACCAACGAGCATGTGTTCTTCCGCGGCATCAGCGACACGGACGGACCGGTCATCGACCGGGCTGCCGGGATCCACTACTTCGACCGGGACGGCCGGCGTTACATCGATGGGCTCAGCGGGGTCGGCAATGTCTGCATCGGTCAGGGCGTGCCGGAGATCATCGAGGTCGCGAAACAGCAGATCGAGCGGGTCAGCTTTGCGCATCCGCTGCAGTGGCAGAACGAGCCGCAGATGCGGCTGGCGCAGACGATTGCCGGGATGGCCCCCGCTGGACTATCGA
>SCUD01000017.1 GCA_004297335.1 Gammaproteobacteria bacterium | reverse complement strand
ACCGTGCCCGCCGGCACCTCGCGCCTGCGCGTGACGCTCTCGGCGCTGCACCGCGAGGCCGACGTCGAGGCGCTGGTCGCGGCACTCGCCGACTGCTGCCCCCGACCGATGTCATGAGCAGCAACGACAACAGCTTCGTGCCGGCGGCGCACTTCGAGACCGGGCCCCGCCGGCGAGCGAATCAAGTTCTTCCTGAGCGAGTGGCGGGGCCCGGTCTCGAAGTGTGGCGCCGGCACGGCGCCGTGGCGACGACGACCTCATGACCCGGGACCAGCCCCATCTCGACACCGCCACCGTGCGCCGCGACTTCGATCGCGCGAGCGCTGGCTACGACGAATCCGCGGTCCTGCAGCACCGCGTGCGCGAGCAGCTGCTCGAGCGCCTCGACTGGGTCCGCATCGCGCCGGCGGTGATCGTCGACCTCGGCTGCGGCACCGGGCACGCTGCGCGCGCGCTCAGCAGGCGCTGGCCCGAGGCGCGTGTCCTGGCCGTCGACAGCGCGCCGGGCATGTTGCGCGAGGCCGCGCAGCACCGGGACGCGGAGCATCGCCTGGAACTGCTGCATGCCGACGCCCGCGCCCTGCCGTTGCCCGCGGCGAGCGTCGACCTGGTGTTCTCCAGCCTGATGCTGCAATGGTGCGACGATCCGGATGCCGTGTTCGCCGAGTGCCTGCGCGTGCTGCGCCCGCAGGGCCTGCTGAGCTTCACGACCCTCGGCCCCGGCACTCTGGCCGAGTTGCGCGCGGCCTGGCGCGCGGCCGATGACTATGAACACGTCAGTCCCTTTGCCGATATGCACGACCTCGGCGACGGCCTGCTGCGCACCGGCTTTGCCGAGCCGGTGCTGGACGTCGAGCGCTACACGCTGACCTACGGCGACGTGCGCCGGCTGATGCGCGATCTCAAGGCGATCGGCGCGCAGAACGCGACCGCCGGCCGCCCCCGCGGACTGACCGGCCGGCGCCGCCTGCAGGCCGTTGAGGCCACCTACGAGCAGTATCGCCACGAGGGGCTGCTGCCAGCGAGCTACGAAGTCGTGTTCGGCCAGGCCTGGGCGCCAGCAGCCGATGCCGGGCGCAGCCGCCGCCGGCGCGACGAGTTCGCGATTGCCGCGGCGATGATCGGCCGGCGCCAGGGCCAGCCCCGGGGTTAGACTTCGCGGATGCAGGCCACCGCCGACCACCGCAGCGCCGAAGTCGTGTTCCGGGCCACCGGGCTCACGAAGATCTACCGGATGGGTGACGTCGAGGTGCACGCGCTGCGCGGCGTGGACCTCGAGCTGCGGGCCGGCGAATTCGTCGTGCTGCTCGGGGCCTCCGGCAGCGGCAAGTCCACGCTGCTCAACATCCTCGGCGGGCTGGACGCCCCGACCGCGGGCCGGGTCGAATGCCGCGGCCACCCGCTGACCGGCGCCGGCGACGAGGAACTCACCCGCTTCCGCCGCGAGCATGTCGGCTTCGTGTTCCAGTTCTACAACCTGATCCCGAGCCTGACCGCGCGCGAGAACGTGGCCCTCGTGACCGAGATCGCGACCGAGCCGATGGCACCCGAGGCGGCCCTTGCGCTCGTCGACCTCACCGACCGCATGGACCACTTCCCGGCCCAGCTCTCCGGCGGCGAGCAGCAGCGGGTCGCGATCGCCCGCGCCATCGCCAAGCGGCCCGACGTGCTGCTGTGCGACGAGCCGACCGGCGCACTCGACTCGGCCACCGGCGTCCGCGTGCTGGAGGCGCTCGAGCGCACCAACCTCGAGACCGGTGCGCTGACCGTCGTGATCACGCACAACGCCGTGATCGCCCGCATGGCCGATCGCGTGATCCACCTGAGCGATGGCCGCATCGCCGGCGAGGAACGCAACGCCGGGCGCGCCCCGCCTTCGGAGCTGCACTGGTGAGCGTGCTGCACCGCAAGCTGCTGCGCGAGCTCCGCCAGCTGCGTGGCCAGGTGGTGGCGATCGCCCTGGTGATGATCGGCGGCATCGGCATGATGGTGATGGCGCTGTCGAACTACAACGCGCTGTCACAGACCCGTGCGCGCTACTACGCCGAGTACCGTTTCGCCGAGGTCTTCGCCCAGGTCAAGCGCGCACCGTTGCCGCTGGTCGAGGCCGTGCGCGCGATTCCGGGAGTGCGCGAGGCGGCACCGCGCGTCGGCGGCTTCGTCAATCTCGAACTCGAAGACTACGACGAACCGATCACCGGCCAGATCGTGTCGCTGCCGGCACCCGGTGATCCCGAGCTCAACCACCTGTTCCTGCGCGAGGGCCGGCTGCCCGTGGCCGACAACGAGGTCGTCCTTGGCGAGGCCTTCGCCAACGTCCACGACCTGCGCCCTGGCGACCCGCTGACCGCGATCCTGAACGGCCGCCGCCAGGTGCTGCGCATCAGCGGCATCGGGCTGTCGCCGGAGTTCGTGTACCAGATCCGGCCGGGCGATGTGTTCCCCGACTTCGCCCGCTTCGGCGTGCTGTGGATGCCGCGCGAGCCGCTGGCGATGGCCTTCGACATGGACGGCGCCTTCAACGACCTCGCGTTGACCCTGACCCGCGAAGCCCGCGAGCAGGATGTGATCGACGCGCTGGACGCGCTGCTCGCGCCCTATGGTGCTATCGGCGCGCACGGCCGTGACCTGCAGATGTCCCACCGCTTCCTCAGCGCCGAGCTGGACCAGCTGCAGGTGATGACGACGCTATTCACGACGATCTTCCTCGGCGTGGCGGCATTCCTGCTCAACGTCGTGGTCGGGCGGCTGGTCAGCACGCAGCGCGAGCAGATCGCAGTGCTCAAGGCATTCGGCTACAGCCGCTGGGAGGTCGGGCTGCACTATGCGCAGCTGGTACTGCTGATGGTCAACGTCGGCGTGCTGCCCGGGCTCGCGCTCGGTGCGTGGTTCGGCCGCGGCATGGCCCGGCTGTACATGACCTTCTACAGCTTCCCGTTCCTCGAGTGGTCGCTGCAGCCGTCGGTCATCGCGCTCGCCTTCGGCTTTGCGCTCGCCGCGGCCGCGCTCGGCACGGCAGGCGGCCTGCGCCGCGCTTTCGCCATGGCGCCGGCGGCGGCGATGCGCCCCGAGGCGCCACCGGTGTTCCATCACACCCTGACCGAGCGCTTCGGCCTCGGCCTGCTGCTCGACCCGACCGCGCGCATGATCCTGCGCAACCTCGAGCGGCGGCCACTGCGCTCGCTGATGTCCGTGCTCGGCATCGGCCTCGGCATCGGGATCCTGGTGATGTCGAGCTTCCAGGAGAGTGCGATCGAGGAGATGATCGGCGTGCAGTTCGGCTTCGCGCAGCGCGACGATCTCGCGGTGACCTTCACTGAGCCGACCTCGGCGCGCGCGGCGCAGGAACTCGCGGCGCTGCCCGGCGTGCTCCGCGTCGAGGCCTTCCGCAGCGCGGCCGTGCAGCTGCGCCATGGCCATCGCAGCTATCGCACGGCGCTGCAGGGACTTGCCGACGACGGCGACCTCAAGCGCGTGCTCGATGACCAGCTGCGGCCCGCAGTGCTCCCGGCCGAGGGCCTGCTGCTGACCGATTATCTCGCCGGGATGCTCGCCGCCCGGCCCGGCGACCTGCTCGAGGTCGAGTTCCTCGAGGGCCACCGGCGCACCGTCAGCGTGCCGCTCGCCGGCACCGTGCGCGAGTACCTGGGCGTCGGCGCCTATGCGCGCCGCGAGTACCTCAACCGTTTGCTCGACGAGGGCTCGGCGCTGTCCGGCGCCTGGATCTCCCTGGAGCCGGAGCAACGGGCCAGCGTCATCACCGCGCTGCGCGCGCGGCCGCGGGTCGCGGCCGTCACCGATCGCGCGGCGATGATCGGCAGCTTTCGCGAGACCATGGCCGAGAGCATCCTGACCTTCACGCTGATCTCCGGAGTGATGGCCGCCAGCATCGCGATCGGTGTCGTCTACAACGCCTCCCGCATCACGCTGGCCGAGCGCGGTCGCGAGCTCGCCAGCCTGCGCGTGCTCGGCTACACCCGCGGCGAAGTGCGCGCGCTGCTGCAGGGCGAGCTGTTCACGCTGTCCTTCCTGGCGCTGGTCCCCGGCTTCCTGCTGGGGCTCGGCATGTCCTGGCTGCTGGTGCAGGGCTTCGTGTCCGACCTGTACCGCATCCCGCTGGTACTGCCGGCGGCGGGATTCGCGATCGCCGGGCTGGTGGTGCTGGCCGCGACCGCGCTGTCGGGGCTGCTGGTGCGGCGACGCCTCGACCACCTCGACCTGGTCGCCGTGCTGAAGATCCGGGAATGAACGGAACCGTGGAGAACGAGCATGCGTCCTGACCCCAAGCGCCTTCGCCATATCGCCGCCGGCCTCGTGGTCCTGGCACTCATCGCCGTGGCCCTGTGGCCGGCCGCGGTGCCCGTGGACAGTGGCAGCGTCGGGCGCGGCCCGGTGCGGGAGACCGTCGAGGCCGAGGGCCGCACCCGCCTGCGCGATCGCTATGTCGTCGCCGCACCGGTCGCCGCCATCGCCCGGCGCCTCGAGCTCGAGCCCGGCGATCGCGTCGAGGCCGGCACCGTGCTCGTCGTGCTCGATCCGGTGGCCGCGCCGACGCTCGACACGCGCAGCCGCGCCGAGGCCGAGGCCCGCCTTGCCGCCGCTCGCGCCCAGCTCGCCGCCGCGCGCGAGGATGCCCAGGCCGCCGAGGCGCGCAGCACGCAGCTCTCCGCCGAGGCTGCGCGGCAGGCGGCCCTGCTGCAGCGCGGGCTGGTTGCCGCCGAGGCCGCCGAGCGCGCCGCCACCGAAGGCGTGCGCGGCGAGCGCGAGGCCGCAAGTGCACGCTTCCGCGAGGCGACCGCGCGGCATGCGGTCGAGGCGGCCGCCGCAGTGCTCGAGCGCGGCAGCGGCGATCCGGTGACGCGCGCGGCGCTCGAGCTGACCGCGCCGGTCGCCGGTGTGGTGCTGCGCCGGCATTTCGAGAGCGCGCGGCCAGTGCAGGCCGGCGAGCCGCTGATCGAAATCGGTGACCCCTCTGGTATGGAAGTCGAGGTAGACGTGCTGTCGGCGGATGCAGTACGCCTGCGCGAGGGCATGCGCGTCGAGCTGCTGCGCTGGGGCGAGACTTCGCCGCTGGCCGGCCGCGTGCGCCGCGTCGAGCCGGGCGGCTTCACCAAATTCTCCGCGCTCGGCGTCGAGGAGCAGCGCGTCTGGGTGCTGGTCGAGATCACTAGCCCGCCCGAGGAGTGGCCTGCGCTCGGCGAGGCCTACCGCGTCAATGCGCGCTTCGTGCTGCGCGAGAAGGAGACGACGCTGCGCGCGCCGACCAGCGCCACCTTCCGGTACGACGGCGGCACCGCGGTGTTCCGGATCGAGGGCCGGCGCGCGCAGCGTGTGCCGGTGCGCACCGGACTGCAGGGCGGCGGCTGGATCGAGGTCGAGGACGGCCTGCAGGAAGGCGACCGGCTCATCGTGCACCCGGACCGTGAGCTCGAGGACGGGCAGCGCGTGCAGGTGCGCGCGACCAGCGAGCCCTGAGCAATGCGCCGTGACTTCTTCATCACCGGTACGGATACCGGTGTCGGCAAGACACTGGTAACCGCGGCACTGCTGCGCTGCCTGCGCGAGGCCGGCCTCACGGTCGCGGGGATGAAGCCGGTTGCGGCCGGTGCGATCCCCGGCGCGGACGGGCCCGCCAATGAGGATGCGCTGCTGCTGCAGGCCGAGTCGAGCGAGCCGCATCCCTACGAAGTCGTCAATCCGTACCTGTTCACGCCGGCGATCGCGCCGCACCTCGCCGCCGCGGAGGCCGGCATCGTGATCGATTTCACGCGCATCAGCGCGGCGCTCGCGCGACTGCGGGAATCCGCCGGTGTCGTGCTGGTCGAGGGCGCGGGCGGCTTCCTCGTGCCGCTCGGCGGGCAGCGCTCGATGGCCGAACTCCCGGGACTGCTCGGACTCGAGGTGATCCTCGTCGTCGGCCTGCGGCTCGGCTGCCTGAACCACGCACTGCTGAGCACTGAGGCGATCCGCGCGCGCGGCCTCGCACTCGCCGGCTGGATCGGCAGCGGGATCGACCCGGAGTTCGCGCGCAGCGAGGAGAACATCGCTGCGCTCAGGGCGCTGCTGCCGGCGCCCTGCCTCGGGATCATCCCGAGGCTGGCGGCGCCGTCGGTTACCGCGGCTGCGGCCTGCCTGACCGGTGTGCCGGCGCTCACCGGCCGGTGACGGGGCGGCCTTTCAATTTCAGCATCGCACGCGCCTCGTCCGGGCTCGCGATGTCGATGGACAGTCCGGCGAGGATCTCCCGGATCCGCGTGACCTGCTCAGCGTTGCTCCGCGCGCGGACGCCCTTGCCGAGATACAGGTTGTCCTCGAGTCCGACCCGGACGTTGCCGCCCAGCATGGCCGACAGCGTGGTGAAGCGCATCTGATGCCGCCCCGCGGCAAACACCGAAAGGCGGTAGTCATCGCCGAACAGCCGGTCGGCAATCCGGACCATGTGGGTGACGTTGTCCAGGTCGGCGCCAATGCCACCCAGGATGCCGAAGATCATCTGGATGAAGTATGGCGGCTTCAGGTGCCCTTCGCGGACGAAGTGCGCGAGCGTGTACAGGTGTCCGACGTCGTAGCACTCGAACTCGAAGCGCGTACCATAGGCGTCGCCCACTTCGCGGATGATGTGCTCGATCTGCGTGAAGGTGTTGGCGTAGATACCGCCGGCCGAACCCAGCAGGTAGGGTTCTTCCCAGTCGTGCCGCCACTCCTTGACGCCGCGAGCCGCCTGGAACACGCCGAAATTCATCGAGCCCATGTTGAGCGACACCAGTTCCGGCCGGGCCCAGTGCGCCGGGGCGAGACGCTCCTGCATGCTCATGCCCATGCCACCGCCGGTGGTGAGGTTGAGCACGGCGTCGCACTGTTCACCGATGCGCGGCAGGATCTGCCGGAAGACCTCGACACTCTGCGTCGGCCGGCCGTCGACCGGATCACGGGCATGCAGGTGCAGGATCGCGGCGCCGGCCCTGGCCGCACCGACCGCCTGCGCGACGATCTCATCCGGCGTGACCGGCAGGTGCGGCGACATCGACGGGGTATGGATCGACCCCGTCACCGCGCAGCTGATGATCGCCTTGTCGCCCCTCAGCATGTTCGCCTCACCGTTGCCCGGATCGCCACGCAAGAATGGGGAACCCGGTCCGGCCAGGCCAATGCATTGACCGAATACGATTCATGCAGGCTTTGCATCGCCGGCTACACGGCGGTGGCGGCGCTCGTGGTGGCGGCCTCGTGCAGCATGGCTTTCAGCCGGATCGCCGCGGTGGACTGGTAGCGCTCCTTCGACGTGGCGATCAGCCAGGATACGGACAGGTCCTCGATCGGCTCCGCCCGGATGCCGTAGTCGCGCCGCAGCTCCGCGAGCGCGCAGCGCGGCAGCACGGTAAACCCCGCGCCGCGAGCGATGGCATTGATCGTCAGCGAGACGCTGTTCATCTCCGCCCGGACCGTGAGCCGCTGCTTCGCGGCGTGCATGTAGTCCTCGATCAGCGAGCGGATTCCGTTCGGCGCGCTGGTCAGCAACAGTGGTACCTGGCCGACGGCCTCGGCATCCACCGGACCACTGGCAGCCGGCCACGCATTGGCGCGCCCGACCAGGTACATGGGCTCGGTCAACAGGGGTTCGCTCAGCAGCGGACCCGTCTGCTCCGAGGCCAGGATCACGCCAATGTCGTATTCGCCGCTCACCACCTTGTCGCGGATCATCTCGCTGATCCCGACCGCAACGCGCAGGAATACCTGCGGGTAGGCCTGGGTGAACCGCTCGACGACCGGAGCGGTCAGGATCGCGCTCAGGGTCGGCGGAATGCCGAGGATCACCTCGCCGGCCAGGACCCCGGAGCGGTCCCGGATCTCATCGCGCAGCTGCTCCATCTCCCGGACGATGGCCGCGGCCCGGTCCCGGAACAGCATGCCACTCTCGGTCAGCTGCACGCCCCGGCCGTGCCGTACGAGCAGCGGCACGCCGAGTTCATGTTCGAGCTGCTGGATCTGGCGGCTCAGGGCCGGCTGCGTGATGTGAATGCGGGCTGAGGCGCGGCTGAAGCTGTAGGCCTCGGCGACCTCGAGGAAATACTTGATCTGCTTGAGGTCCATTGCTACTGGCTCCGCTGCAGCCACCCGCCCTGCTTCCAGCCATGCTTTCGGGGCATAACAAACATTGAAATTCGGCTTTTGACTCGTGCGACCGGACTTCCCATGCTCAGCCGCAAGAAGCACGACCGGCCCGGTGGGGCGCACCGCGGGCCCGTGCACAGGGCAGAGCGTACATGGCATCGTACCTGGTCGGTATCGACATCGGCGGCACCTTCACCGACTGCGTGGTCATCTGCGAACGCGGCCAGGTCGTCACCGCCAAGGCCCCGTCCACGCCCGGAGATTATTCCAGGGGCGTGCTGGATGCCATCACCGCCGCCGGGCGGCAGCTCGGCCACACGCTCCCGGAGATCTGCCGGGCGACGCGCCTGCTGTCCCATGCGACGACAATCGGCACCAATGCCGTCATCGAGAAGCGCGGGGCCCGGGTCGGGATCATCACGACCAAGGGGCACAACGATGTCATTCATATCATGCGGGGCTCGCGCGGACTCTCCGGCCGCGACCTCAACCAGGTCGTCCACTTCCCCGAGAGCAGCAAGCCCGATCCGCTGGTACCCAAGGACCTCATCGAGGGGATCTCGGAGCGCATCGACTGCTTCGGCAACGTGGTCGTACCGCTGAACGAGGAGGAAGCGCGGGCCGCGGTCCGCCGCCTCCTCGAGCGGGGGGTCGAGGCCATCGCCGTCAGCTTCCTGTGGTCGTTCAAGGCACCGGCTCACGAACAACGGATGAAGGCCATCCTGGCCGAAATGGCCCCGGATGTCTTCGTCAGCTGCTCGTCCGACCTGGCGCCCAGGTGGGGCGAATACGAGCGTACGACGGCAGCGGTCCTGAACGCGTACATGGGGCCCTTGACCTCGGGTTACCTGCGCCACCTGGAGCGCCAGTTCCGGCAGCTCGGCTATCAGCCACCGCTGCAGATTGCCCAGTGCGGCGGCGGAACGGTCTCCATCGACCGGGCGGCGCAGGCCCCCCTGCTCACGCTCGACTCCGGTCCGGTCGCCGGGGTCACCGGTTCGCGGTTCCTTGGCGAGCTCATCGGCTACCGCAATGTGATCACGACCGACATGGGCGGCACCTCCTTCGATGTCGGCCTGATCATCGACGGTGAGTCGGCGTCCTCGTCCATCAGCAGCATTAATCAGTACGACTACTTCATGCCCAAGGTCGACATCAGCGTGATCGGCTCCGGTGGCGGCAGCCTCGTGGACGTCGATGTCCGGCATGGCCTGATGCGCGTCGGCCCGAAGAGCGCGGGGGCCGTCCCGGGGCCCATCTGCTATGGCAAGGGCGGAACGCAGGTCACCGTGACGGACGCCGCCCTGGTCCTCGGCTACATCGATCCGGCAACCTTCGCCGGCTCACCGCAGGGTCTCGACCGCGAGCAGGCGGAGGCTGGCATCCGCGCCATCGCCACTTCCCTCGGGATGACGGTGGAACAGTGCGCGGCGGGAATCGTCAAGATCGCCGAGTTCCAGATGGCGGACCTGATCCGCAAGGTCACGGTCCAGCGTGGCCTGGATCCCCGCGACTACGTCGTCTTCGCCTTCGGCGGCGCCGGACCCCTGCACGCCGGGGTGTTCGCCTTCGAGGCGGGCGCGAAGAAGGCGCTCGTGCCGCAGCGGAAGATGGCCTCCACCTGGTGCGCCTTCGGCGCAGCGGCCGCGGACATCCTGCATGTCTACGAGCGGGTGGACATCATGACCGAGCCATTCGACCTGGCCCGGATCAACCGGAATCTCGCCGCGCTGCTGGCCCAGGCGCAGGCCCGGATCGCGGACGACGGCGAGACCGGCGCTGAGATCCGGTACACCTTCTCCATTGACCTGCGCCACCAGGGCCAGATCAACGAAGTGGCCGTGGTGCTGCCGGGCGCCGCTCTCATGGAAGAGCACCTGCCCGCGCTGAAGCGCGACTTCTACGAACGCTACACGCAGCTCTATGGCGCCGGCACCACCTATTCGAAAGCAGTGCTGGAAGCGGTGACCTGCCGCCTGCGCGTGGTGATGGCGACGCCCAAGCCGGCGCTGGTCGCCGCGAGCACGATGACGGACGTGGTGCCGCAAGCGGCCGTGCTGGGAGCTCGCCCGGTGTACTGGGAGAGTGTCGGCCACCGCACCGACACGCCGGTGTTCGCCGCCGAACTGCTGGTGGCCGGCAACACGATCGAGGGCCCGGCGGTCCTCGAGGCTGTGGACACGACGATCGTCGTGCATCCCGGACGGACAGCCAGGGTCGATGCCTTCGGCAATGTCGAAATCAGCCTGTCGCAAGGGAGCTGAGCGCAGGTGACGCAACCGATCAGGCAGCCAAGGGTCAGCGAACTGTCGCCGGAGATCTTCGACGGGATCCGGGAAGGCTACGTGCCGGGCCGGCAGCTGCGCATCGCGCCCGGGCTGCGACTGCACCGGGAGTTCAGCACCGACCTGGATCCGATCACCTACGAGGTCATCCGCCACAATCTCTGGAACATCAACGAGGAGCACGGCGCGACCATCCAGCGGATCTCCGGCTCCCCGGTCGCGATCTATGCCTTCGACCTCAATCCGACCATCCTCACCGAGGACGGCGAATTCGTGTTCTTCGGCCCCTACATGCAGTACATGTCCGGCGTCGCGGACACCCAGGTCAAGTGGATTCTCGAGTACCGCTCGGACAATCCGGGGATCCGGGATGGCGACATGTTCATCGCCAACGATCCCTGGGTGGGCGCCGCCCATCAGATGGACGTCATGCTGATCTGCCCGGTGTTCTGGCAGGGCGAGCTGTTCTGCTGGGTTACCAACTGCCTGCACCAGCACGACATCGGCGGCATCACGCCGGGCAGCTTCTGCCCCGCCGCGCGCAACGTCTACGACGAAGGCCTGGTGCTGCCGCCGATCCGGATCGTCGAAGGCAACGAGATCCGCCGCGACATCGAGGAACTCTACCTGCGCGCCTCGCGCGAGCCGAACATCGTTGCCCTCGATCTGCGCGCGCAGATCGCCGGCAACAGCATGGCCCGGGACCGGATCCTGGCGCTGATCCGCCGCTACGGTCCGGCCACGATCAAGGGCGTGATGCAGCGGATCCTGGCCAACGGCGAGCGCGCTTTCCTCGAGAAGATGCGACGCCTGCCCGATGGCGAATGGCGCGAGCGCACCTATGTCGAATGCTGCCGCCCCGGCGACCGCAAGGTCTACCCGGTGTACCTGACGCTGCGCAAGCAGGGCGATCACCTGACCTTCGAAAACGAAGGCACCGCACCGCAGGACGGGGCGATGAACGCCACCTATTCCGGGTGGCGTGGCTCGCTGATCATCGCGATCAACCAGATCCTGTGCTGGGACCAGTACTTCGCCGTGGGCGGGGCCCTGCGGCACATCAGCTTCGACCCGACGCCCGGAACCTTCACCTGCGCCCGGCATCCGGCCTCGGTTTCCACCGCACCGGTGCAGGCGATGGAAATCTCGCTGTATCCCACCTACAACCTGCTGGCCAAGATGGTCTATGCCGATCCGGAGCTGCGCAAGGACATCATGTGCATCGGCGGCACGAGCCAGTTCCCCACCGTGTTCTTTCAGGGCCTCGACCAGCGGGGCCGCCAGTACGGCATGGGTTTGATCGATCCGCTCGGCGGGGCCATCGGCGCGTTCTCCTGCGCCGACGGCATCTCCACGGGCGGCCAGTCGCGGACGCCGATTTCCCGCATGCCGAACATCGAGCACACCGAACAGCTCTATCCGATGCTGATCCTGTCGCGCCGCGAGATCCCGGACTCGGGCGGAGCCGGGAAATTCCGCGGCGGGATGTCGGCGGAAGTGGCCTTCATCCCGCACAACACCGGCGAGATTATCCACAACACGGTATCTTCCGGCAGCGCGGTCCCCACCTCCGTCGGCCTGATGGGCGGCTACGCCGGGATGACCAACGTCATCACCTTCGCGAAGGACACCCAGGTCCTGCAGCGCTTCACCGAGGGCTTGCTGGCGGAAGGTCCGGCCGAAATCGGCGGCGAGCTCGCGGCGGTGGCGCTGCGCCAGGAGATGTTCCGGCAGGGCCCGGGCGACGTCTTCACAGTCGCCTGGTCGGCCGGTGCGGGATTCGGCGATCCCCTGGACCGCGCGCCTGAACGGGTCGCCGCCGACGTCCGGGCTCACACCGTGACCCAGGAAGCTGCCGCCGGGATCTATGGCGTTGTCATCGATGCGGGCACCGGGACTGCGGACCACGAGGCGACGCAAGCGCTGCGCAGGGAGCTGCGACTGCAGCGCCTGCAGGGGGCCGCGGCTCCTGCCGGTGTCCTGGAGGGCGCCCGGATCCAGGATGTAACCGAGAAGCTGCAGCTGCGCGCGGCGCCGGATGGCGCCCACTACTGCTGCAGCGATTGCCGGACCGATCTCGGATCGGTGGCCGGTGACTACAAGCAGGCTTGCCATGTCACGGACCTGCCGCTGTCAGCGGCGAATCCGCTGATCGGCGATCCGCGGCGCTTCGTGGATGCGGATCCGGTCTTCCGGACCTTCGTATGCCCGGGCTGCGGCACGATGATCGATACGGAAATGTGCCTGAGCGACGACCCGCCGATCCGGGACATCAGGCTGTTGGTTTGAGGGCGCACCGCTTTAACATCGGAAGAGAGGGGATCATGAGAAACATACTGGAACTGACGACCGTCCGCCGCGCCTGTGGCCTGGCACTAGCCGGCCTGGCCGCGGCAGCCGCGACCGCGACACCGGCCAATGAGACCGCCCTGGAAGAGGTGACCGTTTCAGCGGCGCGCCGCGAACAGTCGCTGCAGGACGTACCGATGGCGGTGACCGTCTTCGGTGCGGATGAGATCCGGACCCGCGGGCTGGCCGGCATCGGCAGCATCGGGCAACGCGTGCCGGGACTGGCCATTTCCCAGCCGACCCGCAACTCGACGAACTTCTCGCTGCGCGGTGCCGGCAGCCTCGTGCGCAACCCGGGACTCGACCAGCCGACCGCCCTGTTCGTCGACGAAGTCTATGTCGGCCAGGGCAGCGCGATCGAATTCGACCTCTTCGACATCGAGCGTGTCGAGGTCCTGCGGGGACCGCAGGGAACGCTCTACGGCAAGAACGTCGTCGGCGGCGCCGTGAATGTCATCACGCGGCAGCCGACGGCCGAGCCACGGGCCCTGTTCGAGGTCACCGCGGGCCGGTTCGGCCGGCTGGACGCCAACGGCGTGGTCAGCGGCGGCCTGGGCAGCGAGGCACTCAGCGGCCAGCTCGCGTTCTCGCACCGGAGTTCCGACGGCTACACGACCAACCTGATCACCGGCAACAACGCGGAACAGGAGGACACCAGCTCGGTGCGCGGCAAGCTGCGCTACCAGCCATCGGACGGCGTCGACATCACTGCCACGATCCAGTACGCACGCGACAAGTCCACCGGCATCGAAAGGGTGCTGCGCGGAGACACACTGGATTTCGTCGGCGAGCTGCCCAACGACCACACGGCCGTGACCAACGAGGATGGCCGCTATGACCGCGAGCTGCTCGCGCTCAGCCTGCACGGCGTGTTCGAGACCGCCTGGGGCAAGCTCACCTCCGTCACCGGCTACCGCGACAACGACAATCGCTTCTTCGATGGCGACAACGACGGCACGCCGCTCACGCTCGTGCATTTCCTCTACCAGCTGGATGACGCCAGGCAGTGGTCGCAGGAGCTGCGCCTGTCCGGGTCCTCGGAGCGGTTCGACTGGGTCGCGGGCCTCTACTACCTGAACGTCGAGTTCGCGCAGAACGACGCCGTGCAGATCGCCGGTGCCCCGGGCTCGCTGGCGTCCATCGTGCTGACCAACCGGCTCGGGGTCAATGGTGCCATCGAGCGCTTCGGCCAGGACATCACGACCGACAGCTACGCGGTCTTCGGTCAACTGGATTATCGCCTCACGCCGGAGCTCAAGCTCAGCGTGGGCGGGCGCTACACCTACGAGGAAAAGTCCGGCAACACCTACTGCGCCTCGATCGGGCAGCAGTGCCTCGCCATCTACGATGTCGCGGTCAGCAGGAACTGGAGCGCCTTCACCCCGAGAGTCGGACTCGAGTACAAGCCGGTGGACAGCGCGCTCCTCTATGCGACAGCGTCGAAGGGCTTCAAGAGTGGCGGCTTCATGACCGGCTATCCGACGCCGGTCGGCGTCGATTCGGCGTTCGCGCCCGAATACGCGTGGAACTACGAACTCGGGCTCAAGTCGCGCTGGCTCGACGACCGGCTGCAGCTCAACGTGGCCGCATTCCACACCGAGTACACCGACATGCAGGTGCGCCAGGTCACCGGGACCGGAACGCTGCTGGCCGGTAATGCCGGCTCGGCCAAGGCCGAGGGGATCGAGCTGGAATCGGTGCTGAGCCCGGTCGCGGGCCTGCGCCTGTTCGCGACCTACGGCTATCTCGATGCCACCTACCAGCGCTTCGTCCTGCAGGGCGCCAACTACTCGGGCAACCGCATGCTGCTGAGCCCTGAGCATTCCGTGTCGGCCGGCATCAGCTACGACTGGCAGGTCGGTTCCGGCGGCTCGCTCTCACTGAGCAGCGACTATCAGTACAAGAGCAAGGTGTACTTCGGCCCGGAGAACGACGAGAGTTCGGCCGACGACCTGTCGGGGGTCCTCAATGCCAGCCTGACCTACACGCGACCGGACGAACGCTGGGAAGTCTCGGTGTGGGGCCGCAACCTGGGCGACTCCAGGGACTACGTGCAGGCCAGCAACCTCGGCTTCTTCTACCAGCCGGCGGCGGCGTTCCTCGGCAAGACGCGCAGCACCGTGGCCGGCCGCCTGACGCCGCCCCTCACCTGGGGCGTAACGTTCCGTTGGAAGCTTTGAGCCTGCACCGGCGGGAGGTGGCCGTGGAATCGATCGAGGCGCAGATCGCCGCGCACGTGGCCAGCGTGCGCTACGAGGATCTCCCCGCCGCCGCGGTGGCCAGTGCCCGGCGCGCCATCGTCGATACGGTCGCCTGCTCGCTGGCCGGATCGCAGGTCCCGAGTGTCGGCCCGGTCGTGGAACTCGCGGACTCCTGGGGTGGTGTCGCCGAGGCCCGGGTGCTCGGCTTCGGGCACCGGCTGCCGGCGCCGCTGGCCGCCTGGTGCAACGGCATGATGGCGCGGGTACTCGAGCTCGATGACTGCACCGACACCAAGCCGATGCATCCGTCGGCCTCCACCGTGCCGGCCCTGCTGGCGATTGCCGAGGCGCGCGGCGGGATCAGTGGCAGGGAACTGATTGCCGCCCTGGCGGTGGCGCAGGACGTGAAGATCCGACTCGGCCTCGCGGTGCGCGTCGATGCGATGGTGTCCGGGCGCTACAACCTGTTCAAGGTCTTCGGCCCGGCTGCCGCCGTCGCCCGCGCCCTGAGACTGGATGTCGGGCGCACCCATCACGCCCTCGGCATCGCCTACGCCTATGCCTGCGGCGAGGGACAGTCCGCGCCGGAGGGCGCCTCATCGCTGCCGCTGCAGCAGGGAACCGTGGCGCAGAACGGGCTGATTGCCGCGCTGCTCGCCGAGAAGGGCAATACCGGCAGCCGGGACTTCCTGTTCGGCCGCGCCGGCTATTTCCGGGCGTTCGAACCCGACCACGACGCGGCGCCGATCACCGCGCAGCTCGGCGAGCAGTTCCGCGGCGACACCATTTCCATCAAGCCCTATGCCGCCTGTCGCTGCTGTCATGAGGGGATTGAACTCGCGCAGCGCTTTCACCAGCAGTTCGGCGGGGGCATCCCGATCCGGCGCGCGCGCCTGCATGTCGGCCCGAACATCCGGGACTTCGTCGGTGCGCAGATTGAGAATGCGACGGACCCGTTCTCTCCGACCGCGGCGCAGTTCTCGCTGCCGTTCACCGTGGCGACCGCGCTGGTTCGCGGCGACTTCTTCCTGCGTGAGCTGCAGCCGGACGTGATCCGGGACCCGGCGGTGCGCGCACTGGCGCACCGGATCGAAGTGATCGCTGACCCGGCCTGCACCAGCGATTTCGTACTTGGGCGCGCCCGCCTGGAAGTCGAGACCGAATCCGGCGAGACCTGCGCGTTCGCGACCGAACTGCCGCCGGGCAATCCGTCGAAGCCACTGGATTTCGCCGCCTGCAGCGCTAAGCTGCGCAAGTGCGCGGCGTTCTCGATCCGGCCGCCATCCGCGCCGGTGCTGCAGCGCTTCATCGACCGTGTGGAGCGGCTGGAGATGCTGGACGACACCCGCGACCTGCTCGAAGGGCTGTAAACGGAACGGAAGACGAACCAGTGTCCATCAGGGATCGTTATGCCTTTGCCGGTGTCGGACTTTCCCGGCTCGGCCGGATCGAGGGGCGCAGCGCCACCGAGCTCGCGGTCGATGCGATCGAGGCCGCCGTCGCCGATGCGGGGATCGATCGCCGCGATCTCGACGGCTATATCTACCAGCCGTCTTTCGACGGCGGGCCGGAGGGAACAGCGCCGCTGATCGCCACCGGGCTGCCCGCGAACTTCGTCTGGCAGTTGCAGGCGGGCAGCACCACCGGCATCTCCTCGGTCATTGCCGCGGTCGGTGCGCTGGAGGCCGGGCTGTGCAAGGCCTGCGTGGTCCTGTACGCCACCAGTGCCGCGAGCCATCGGCTGACGATCGGCGCCGGCATGTCGGCAGCGAGCAGCTGGGGCGCCCACGGGTTCTTTGCGCCGGTGTCGATCGCCGCCGGCATGGCGCAGCGCTACCGGCACAACTACGGGATGACGGACCGGCAACTCGGTCAGGTCGCAGTCACCCTGCGCAGCAACGCCAACCGGCGCCCCGAGGCGGTGATGCACGAGCGACCGCTGTCGATCGAGGAATACCTGGCCGCGCCGTACCTGGTGGAGCCGCTGCGCAAGTACGACTGCTGCCTGGTCAACGATGGCGCGGTGGCCCTGATCGTCACCAGCGCTGCGCGGGCGCGCGATCTGCGGCAGCTGCCCGTCTACATCATGGGCTACGGCCTGGACCACTCGCAGGCCCGGATCGTATCGGACCCCAACGGCCTGTGGCACTGGGACGGCTTCGATGTCACGCGCGCGAAGGCTGCGGCATTCGGCACCGCCGGGATCGATATTGCCGATGTGGACGTGGCCATGATGTACGACGCCTTCTCGATGTTCCTGCTGGCCGGACTCGAGGCCTGGGGTTTCTGTGGACGCGGCGAAGCGGCCGCTTTCGTCGCGGACGGCCACATTGCGCCCGGCGGCTCGTTGCCCTGCAACACTTCGGGTACGGCGCTGTCCTGGGGCTACATGCAGGGATTCACGCAATTGACCGAAGGCGTGCGCCAGATGCGCGGCGAAGGCGGCGCCACCCAGGTCCGGGATGCCGAAATCTGCCTGGTCACCGGGCTTGGTGGCTCGCTGGAACCCGCGATCGGCTCGTCGATGGCCGGCTGCGTCCTGCGGAGGTGACGATGGAAAGCCCGAGCAAGCCGCAGCCACTGCTGGCGACCGAAGGCGATCGCGTCTACTGGAGTGGTGTCCGCGAACACCGGCTGCTGGTCACCCGGTGCCGGAACTGCGGGCATACCTCGCATCCGCGCGTCGCCTGCGCTTGCGCCGTGCCGGCGCCGGAATGGGTCGAGGCCTCGGGCCTGGGCAGCGTGTACACCTTTATCGTCTATCACCGCGCGTATCACCCGGCCTTTGCCGCCGAAACGCCCTACAACGTCGCCTGGGTGCAGCTGGAGGAAGGACCGCTGCTGATGACCAACATCATCGGCTGCGAGCTCGCGGACATCCGCATCGGCATGCCGGTGCGAGTGGTCTATGACGAGGAAGCGAACGGCATGATCCTGCCCAGGTTTGCACCGGCCGGAAGCCAGTCATCCGGTTGAGCCCACGCAGGAAGCACGTCCATTCGCGTACTCGGAGACATTTCCAGGCTGGGAGCCCGGCGCTACGGCGCCCGCACCGCGATCCGCCTGGCGGACCGGCAGCTGAGCTATCCAGAACTGGAGGTGGCGGCCACCCGGGTCGCCCAGGGCCTGTGCGACCGCGGCGTGCAGCCGGGCGATCGCGTCGCGATTCTGGCCGGGACCAGTCTCGCCTTTCCCGTGGTTGCGCTCGGGGTCCTGAAAAGCGGCGCAACCCTGCTGCCGCTGAACTTTCGCTACCAGGTCGAGGAACTGGCCTGGGTACTGGCCGACGCGCGCCCGTCGCTGCTCTTCGTGGAGTCCAGCTACCAGGAGCTGGCGCGCGCTGCACTGGCCGCGAATGCGCTGTCGGTTCCGCTGGTGCCGATTCCCGGCGCCACTGACCCGGAGAACTGGTCGTGGCTCGACTTCGCGGCCGGCGGCGCAGCCCGTACCCTGCCAGGGCACCTCGATCCGGAATCCGCCGCGGCGCTGATGTACACCAGCGGCACGACTGGTCGGCCCAAGGGAGTCCTGTTTCCGCACCGCAGCTATTTCGCGACCTTCCACGCGCTCATCGTCGAGGGTGACATCCAGCCCGGCGAGACCACGCTGGTCAACATGCCGCTGTTCCACCAGGCCGGCCTGTTCGCAATGGTCCTGCCGACCTGGATGCGCGGCGGCACTGTCGTGCTCGGCGCGGGCTCCTTCGATCCCGCGCAGGTGCTGCAGGCGGTGCAGGAGCAGCGCATTACCCTGACGATGTGGGTGCCGACCATGCTGGCGCGGCTGCTGGATGCACCAGGTCTGGATCGCTACGATCTCTCGAGCCTGGGCAAGATCTACTACGGCTCCGCGCCGATGGGCGGCGCGCTCTACGCCCGGGCCCGGGCCGCATTCCCGGCACGCTTCTACCAGTGGTACGGCCTGACGGAGACGGGCCTGAACGCCATCCTGCGGCCGGAGGATCACGTGGCGCACGCCGGCTGCACCGGCCGGGAAGTATTCAACTGCGAGCTGCGGATCGTCGACGGCGAGCGCGAGGTCGGGATCGGCGAGGCGGGTGAACTGCAGGTCGCCGCCGGACCGCATGGCATGATCGGCTATCTCGGCCAGCCGGAAGCCACCGCCGAGACCCTCCGTGACGGCTGGATCCGCACTGGCGACGTGGCGCGGCGGGAAGCAGGCGGCTTGTTCACGATCGTCGACCGCAGCAAGGACATGATCATCAGCGGCGGCGAGAACATCTACCCGCGCGAGGTCGAGGACGTGCTGCGCGGCCACCCGGCCGTCGCCGACGTGGCCGTATTCGGCGTGCCCGATGCGATCTACGGCGAGGCGGTGTGTGCCGCGATCGTCCGCGGCGACGGCGGCGATCCCTCGCCGGCAGAGCTGATGCAGTACTGCACCGCCCGCCTCGCCAGCTACAAGAAGCCGAAGCGGGTCGTCTTTCTCACGGAGTTGCCGCGCAATGCCATGGGCAAGGTGGCGAAGGGCGTGCTGCGCGCACCGTACTGGCAGGGACGGGAACGACAGGTCTAGCACATGAACACGAGCGACGATGCAGAGGACCGGCAGCTGCTCCGTGAGCAACGGCAGCAGGTGCTGTGGCTGACCCTCAACCGCCCGGCGGCGATGAATGCGCTGACGCCCGGCATGGTGCGGGAGCTGTCGGCGGCCCTCGACCAGGCCGAGGCGGATGATGGCGTCCGCGCGATCGTCATCACCGGCGCCGGCCGGGCCTTCTGCGCCGGTGTGGACCTGAAGTCTGTCGGTGGCGACGCGGATCCGGTGGCGAACATCCGCGCGTTCATGCAGGTCGCGACACCCGTGTTCGACCGCATCGAGACGCTGCGGCTGCCGGTCATTGCCGCGGTCAACGGTATCGCGCTGGCGGGCGGCCTGGAACTGCTGTTGTGCTGCGACCTGATCGTGGCCGATGCCAGCGCCAGGATCGGCGACGGTCACGCCCGCTTCGGGCTGGTGCCGGGCGGCGGCAGCGGCGTGCGCCTGACGCAGCGGCTGGGCCCACTGCGGGCGCGCGAGCTGTTGTTCACCGGTGAAGCACTGCCTGCCGATCAGCTGCTGGCGATGGGACTGGTCAACCGAGTGGTGCCGGCAGGCGAACTGGAGACCGCCACCCAGTCACTGGCCACGACGATCGCGGCCCGCAGCCCGCTCGGCATCGCCTGCATGAAGCGCATGGTCCACAACGCCCTGCACTTGCCGGCCAGCGAATGCCTGGCGACGGAGGCGCGGATGTGCGTAGAACACACCGCCTCCGCCGATGCGACGGAGGGTTTCCGGGCGTTTGCCGAGCGCCGCGACCCGAAATTCACCGGCCGCTGAGCCGGACCCGGGCGCTGCCGCCGAGCGCCTCCGCCGCCCAGTCGTAGCAGTAGTGGCCCATGCGCGCTGGATCGTCGATGCCGCAGTGGAACGAGGCGCCTTCCGCCGAGCGGAACTTGCGCAGCTCCGCCCGGCTGCTGTTGACGGCCAGGTCGATGACCCACTGGGCGAACTCCATCGGTATCGGCGCATCGTCCTCGCCATGTGCCACCAGGAACGGACAGGTGATGCGGGGCAACGCATCGACCAGCGTGTAGCTGCCGAAGATCCGGCGGGCCTCGTCGCGCGTCGCGGCACCGCTCAGCCACATGGAATGACTGGCGATCTCGTGGACCGACAGGTCCTTCTCGAAGTCCACCGGGTTGATCTTGTCGCCGATCGGGTTCGCGCCGATCGCGATGCAGCACTTCAGCCGGGGCTCGAAGGCCGCCGCGCGTGGGGCGATGTAGCCGCCAAAGCTGACGGCGATGATGCCGATCCGGTCGCGGTCGATATCCGGCTCCTGCTGCAGGCGATCGACGCACAGCGACACCCAGGCCTCCGACTCCCGCTCCACCTTCAGGTCGTAGAGGCGCAGCGCCTCGCCCGAGCCGCCCTGGTCCACGAAGAAGGTCGCGATGCCGCGCTGCATCGCGATGCCGTGATGAATGAGATAGAGCATCTCCTTCGTCGAGTCGAAGCCGTTGGCGAAGATCAGGCACGGGTGCGGGCCCTGGCCCTCGGGCACCGCGAGCCAGCCGGCAAGAACCCCGTTGCCGTAGGGGATCTCGATGCGCCGGGTGCGGTGGCCGCTGCCGGCCACGCCGCTGGCGAAGGCTTCGAGGCTCTTCCGGTACATCGGCAGCCGGCGCTCGTCACCGACCAGCATCAGTCGCTCGCCCATCTGGTAGTAGGCCGCGGCCCGCAGGTACTTCATGCCCGCGGTGAAGTCGTGGCCCTCGGCCGCGTCGGCCACCGCCTGCGCGCTCAGCTTGTCGCCGAGTGCGTCCCAGCTCCGGTACCAGCGGTCGAGCGCGATCCCGGCCGGCTGGTCCTGGAACGGCCGCAGCGGCGCGCAGGCCGCGTCGATCTCGTTGATCGCGCCCATTTCGGTCGCGATCGACACCGCGAACGACCAGGAGAAATTCTGCTCGAAGTACCTGAACATGCCGGCCCATCCGCGCTGGTGCCCGGCCCCACGGCCGGCCTGCTCCCGAGTCTAGCGCACTTTCCGATCGGAAACCACGCGACGCGGGGCAGTCCGGGCTGCGCGCCGGGGAACCTGCTGCAGGACCAGCTGGCGCAGGCGCTGCGCAGCGGGCGAGCCGGCGTCCTGGAAGTCCTCGCCCTCGAGAGCCGCGCGGTTGCTGACGGCCAGGAAGCGGACCGGCCGCCCGCCGAGGGCCCGGAAGGAGTGCGGCAAGGTGCTGTCGAAGTGCAGGCACTCGTCGCGCGCCAGGCGGTGGCTCGCGCCGCCCTTGAAGCTGACCTCCAGGGTGCCGTCCAGGACCATCACGAACTCCTCGCCGGTGTGGGCCACCGGCTCGTGGTGACTGCGCGCCCGCAGCGTGACGACGCTCGGAAACAGGTCCTTGGCCACGTTGTCGGCGCACAGGATTTCGTAGTCGGCGCCGGGAATCGAAATGACGATCGGCTCCTTGCGGCGATCGACCGCCACCGGCGGATGCTGGGCCGTGGCCCCGGTCCTGCGGAAAAGGAAGGCCGGCGAGATCTGCAGCCCCCGCATGATGCGCGTCACGACGTCGAAAGTCGGCGACATCCTGCCGTTTTCGATCTTCGACAGCGTGGACCCGGCGACGCTGGTCAGCCGGCTGGCCTCGCTCAGTGACAGGCCACGGCGTTCCCGCACCAGCTGGATCTTTCGCCCCAGCTGGCCACCGTCACCATCCCGGCGCCATGGGGCGGGCCGGCGAGCTGGTCTCGTCTTGCCCTCCGCGGTCCTGACCATCGTCTTCTCCCTTGCCAGGCTTGCAGTTGCCGATCGGAAATGATATGTCTGGCGGCACACAATGCAACAGGGTTCCGCGACACGGCCCCTCGCGCTCCAGCAACACGAACCGGGGGAGACCGCACCGTTGGGAATCGTAGCCGGGGACCCGGGCGCTGGCGAGGTCGGGCAATGGCCGCGCCCGGCCTACGCCTGGTATGTGGTTGCCATCCTGCTGCTGGCCATGACCCTCGCGTTCGTGGACCGCTATGTGCTGAGCCTGCTGGTGGAGCCGATCAAGGCGGATCTCGGGGTCAGCGACACACAGATCGGCCTGCTGCAGGGAGTCCCGTTCGGCATCTTCTACGCGATCTTCGGCGTGCCGCTCGGACGCCTGGCTGATCAACGGAACCGCCGCAACCTGCTGGCGGGCTGCGTGCTCCTGTGGTCGCTGTTCACGGCGGCCTGCGGCATGGCCAAGGGCTACGCCCTGCTGTTCGTGGCACGAATCGGCGTCGCCATCGGCGAGGCCGGCCTGCCACCGACCACGATGTCACTGATCAGTGATTACTTTCCGAAGGACAAGCGCACCAAGCCCTTCGGCCTGTTCATGTGCGGCGTACACATCGGCGGCGGCCTCGCCCTGCTGGTGGGCGGCGTGGTGCTGCAGTGGATCCAGTCGAGCGGCGGCCTGGTGCTGCCGCTGCTCGGCAGTGTGGCGGCCTGGCGCGTCGCCTTCGTGCTCGTGGGCCTGCCGGGCCTGCTACTGGTGCTGCTGTTCCTGACCGTCCGCGAGCCGCTGCGGCATGACAGCGCCCCACCCTTCCGGATCGCCGAAGTGGGCGGCTACCTGCGCAGCCATGGCCGGCTGTACGCTGCCATCTTCTGCGGCATGGCCACGATCGGCATGGTCGGCACCGCGATCATCGCCTGGGTCCCGGCGATGCTGATGCGGGTGCGCGGCCTCGATCATCAGCAAGTCGGCTACGGATTCGGCATGGCGGTGCTGGTCGGCGGCGTGTCCGGGGCACTGCTGGCCGGATGGTGGGAAGACTGGTTCGCCCAACGCGGGCACAAGGATGCCAAGCTGCGCGTCGCCATCGCCTGCGCGCTCGGCATGATCCCCTTCGGGCTGGTCGGCTGCCTGTCCTCGAACTCGGTGCTGGTGATGGCGAGCATCGGCGTGCTGATGATGCTCTATGCCATGCCGCTGGTGCTCGGGCCGGCGGCCATCATGTGCATCACGCCGGGCCGCCTGCGGGGCCAGGTTGGCGCCGTCTACGTGATGACGATCGGCCTGGTGGGCGGGCTGCTGGGCCCGACCCTCGTGCCCGTGCTGACGGACTATGTCTTCCGGAACGAAGCCGCGCTGAATTATTCGCTGGCCTGCCTGATCATCGCCTGCTGCCCCCTGGCGGCACTGGTGTTCACGCTGGGGCGCGCCGCCTACCGGGCGCGAGTGGATCAAGTGGACTGAGACGCCCGGGGGCCGCTCGTGAGCGTCACCTGTCGATCGCTCCGCCGTCGCGATTCCGATAGTCTTGACCCTTGTTATAATTAAGTACTGCACCAAGCACTACACCCGGAGTCACGAGATGTCCGAGCCCGAGGCCACGATCACCTTCCGCGTCGACGCGGAACTCAAGAAGCGTTTTGCCAAGCGAGCACGCGAGCATGATCGCTCGGGATCGCAGCTGCTGCGCGACTTCATGCGTCGCTTTGCGGATGAGCCTGCCGAAGCTCGCGCCTACGACGCCTGGTTTCGTGAGCGGGTACAGGAGGCGCTGGATGACCCGCGCCCGCCTGTTGATAGCAGGACCGTGGAACGTCGGTTTGCGGCGCGCCGGGCCGCTGCGCAGCGCAGATAGGTCTCAGCCGCGGTGAAGCTCTGCTGGACTCCGCTGGCAGTTGCAGACCGCAATTCGATCTTTGATTTTATCGCATCTGACAACGTCGCGGCGGCCGTGAGCCTCGACGAGCTGTTTCAGAAGAAGGCGGCGCTGCTCGCAGAGCATCCGGTGGCCGGGCGAACCGGCCGCGTACGGGGCACGCGCGAACTGGTCGCCCACCGCCACTACGTTCTGGTCTACGACGTGAGCGATGGACGTGTGCGGATCCTTCGCGTGCTCCACACGTCGCTTCAGTATCCGTCGAGGAAGCACCCTGCCGGTGTACGTCGGTCGAAGTGATGCGGCCCGCCGCAACCCCTCACCCCGCCCCCGCCAGCTGCTGCCGCAAGTCCTCCAGTTCCACCCACCGCGCCAGCGCGGCCTCGTGCTCCTGCCGCCTGGCGTCGAGCGCCGCCAGCACTTCCGCGGTCGCCGCCCACGGCTGGTCGTAGAAGCCGGGACCGGCGACCTGGCGCTCGAGCGCGGCAATATCCTGCTCGAGCTGCTCGATCCGCGGGCCGATGCCGTCGAGCTCGCGCTGTTCCTTGTAGCTGAGCTTGGTGCGCGCAGCCTTGGGCCGTGACTCCGGAACTGGCGCGGCCGCCGGCGCCGGCGCATTGACATCCGCGAGGAAATGCTCGGCCACCGCCAGTTCGCCGCCCTGGTGCAGCCACTCGGAGTAACCGCCCGGATAGCGCTGTACGACGCCACCGGTCTCGAAGGCGAGCGTGCTGGTGACGACGCTGTCGACGAACATCCGATCGTGGCTGACCACCAGCAGCGTGCCGTCGTACTGCAGCAGCTGCTCCTCGAGCACCTCGAGCGTCTCGACGTCGAGATCGTTGGTGGGCTCGTCGAGCACCAGCAGATTGCTCGGGCGGGTGAACAGCCGTGCCAGGATCACGCGGTTGCGCTCGCCGCCGGAGAGCGCGTGCACCGGCGTCATCGCCCGGCGCGGGCTGAACAGGAAGCCCTGCAGGTAACCGATGACGTGCATGTCGCGTCCATTGACGCGCACGTACTCGCGGCCGTCGCCGACCACCTCGGCGATGGTCTTCGCCGAATCGAGCGTCTCGCGCAGCTGGCCGAAGTAACCGACCTGGATGCCCGTGCCGAGCTTGACCGAACCGTGCTGCGGCCGGATCTCGCCGAGCAGGATCCGCAGCAGCGTGGTCTTGCCGATGCCGTTGTTGCCGATGAGCCCGACGCGCTCGCCGCGCATGATGCGGATCGAGAGGTCGTGGAACAGCGGCCGGCCACCGAAGCCATGGGTGATGCCGCGGGCGTCGATGACCTTGCGGCCGGAGGGCTCGGCCCCTTCGATGGCGATGCGCGCCCGTTTCAGTGGCGCGATGCGCGCGGCGCGTTCCTCGCGCAGTTTCAGGAGCGCCCGCACCCGGCCCTCGTTGCGGGTGCGCCGGGCCTTGATGCCCTGGCGGATCCAGACTTCCTCGTCGGCGAGCTTCTTGTCGAACAGGGCGTCCTGGCTCTTCTCCTCCTCGGCGAGCTGCTCGCGCCGTTGCAGGAACGCGAGGTAGTCGCCGGGGAAGCTGATCAGCCGGCCGCGGTCCAGCTCGACGATGCGCGTGGCGATGCGATCAAGGAACGCGCGGTCGTGGCTGATAAAGAGCACGGCGCCGGGAAAGCGCTGCACGCGGCTCTCCAGCCACTCGATGCTGGCGATGTCGAGATGGTTGGTGGGCTCGTCGAGCAGCAGCAGGTCGGGGTGGCACGCCAGGGCCTTGGCCAGGCCAACGCGGCGGCGCCAGCCGCCGGAGAGTTCGGAGAGCCTGCGCTCCGGCGGCAGTGCCAACTCACTGAGAATCTGCTCGACCTGCTGCTCCAGGCGCCAGCTCTCCGGGACATCGAGACCCTGCTGCCGGTTGGCGGCCAGCAGCGGCTCGAGTCCGGACTTCACCAGTTCGCGTACCGTGAGCCCCTCGTCGGCCGGCAGCTCCTGCTGCAGCTCGGCCACCACCAGGCCGTTCTGCAGCACCAGTTCCCCCGCATCGGGCTGCACGGCACCGGTGATGAGCCGCAGCAGCGTGGTCTTGCCGGCGCCATTGCGACCGATCAGGCACACGCGCTCGCCGGGCTCGATGGCAAAGTCCACGTCCGCGAAGACGGGCTTGTCGCCAAAGGCGAGCGAGACCTGGTTGAGACGGACGAGGGCCATCGGGGCGGGCTGCGGCTGGAAAGGGCGGTGAGTGTAGCCGAAACGTCAGCTGCGCTCGCCGCGTACGGCGTCGATCCGACGCAGGTCGATTTACTTCGGCGCCTGCTCTCTCGCGCATTGCGCGGGACCGCGCGCCATGAACGTACCCGCCTTCATGGTTTGTTCAAGCCCGGCCTTGCCGCGCAGAGGCGCCGTCTTCGCATCGTCGCCCTCGAGCATGGCGACGAGCAGGGCAAATCCCGTGGCGTTGAGCTCGCCCTTCGCCTTCTTCGCGGAGCACTCGCAAACGTCCTTGCTGAGATTGCTGCTCGCGAGGCACGCCTTCACGAAGTCTGCCTCGGTGCGGTCCTGCGCATTCGCCTGGGCCGCGAAGAGGGGCAGGCACAGGGCGACAATGGCGATTCGAATGATTTTCATGACTGATCCTCGGCGACTGAGGCGATCCTTCGGTCTGTCAGCCGACCAACGTGTTGTAGTCAGCGCGGGCCAAGGCGCGATAGTGCTCCCCTACCCGCACCGACCATAGCGGCCCGCCGCGTAGTCGGCCTCGGCTTCAGCAATCACCTTGTCGAGCTTGCCGGAATGAACATCGGCCTCAATCTGGGCGTCCCAGCTTTGCCAGTCCTGGGCGATTACCCATTCGCGCAACTCAGCGAATTCCGGGACGGAGAGCTCCAGGATCTGCTGCTCAATATGTTCGACTTTGCGCATCGGTCTGACCTCGTGGGAAGTATACCGCAGGCAACAGGCACGTCACCCCCGCTTCCGATACGTCGGACCGACGTCATTATCCACCGGCGGCAGCGTCTTCAGGTACCGGTAGATGGACCGCAGGTCCACCTCGGAGGTCGCAGCGAAGGACTCCCAGGGCATCAGTGATGAGGCATGGATCCGCCCGGCGCGCAGCCGCTGCACGAACTCATCCTCGCTGACGCGGCCGGTGTAGCCAGTCGTATGCGAGCTGAGGTTCGGGGCGACGAACTCCATGTCGCGATCCTCGCCGTGGCTCGGGCCGGGCAACCCGCCGCCGCCCGGCGGCCCGCCGGGGTCGAAACCCCTGGGGTTGACCGCGGCGTGGCAACGCAGGCACAGCGCGACGTGTTTCGCGAGATAGGCGCCACGCTCGATCGTCGGACTGTCGCCGGCGGGAACCGCAGGCGGGCCATCCACCGGGCGCGGCGTCAGCCGCGGCAGGGCGTAGGTGAACAGCAGCTTGCCGAACAGCGCCCATTCGCCGCGCGGCACCGGGTTCCTGATCGGCTCCAGCGAGCGCAGGTAGGTATCGTGCATCACGCCCGTGCGCAGGGCCCGGGCGAGCTGCGCATCGGTCTGTGCGCCAATGCCGGTCTCGCGGTCCGGTGTGAGATTGCGCGCGTAGCGCGTGCCGAGCGGGCCCATCGGGAAGACCCTGCCGCCGCGCCGAGGGCTCAGGCGACGGCGGCGCCAGCGCGCAACGACCCCCGCCGCCGCGCCGCGAAGCCGAGACCGGCGATGCCGGAGAGCAGCAGCCAGGAAGCCGCGGGCAGCGGCACCGGGATGCCATAGAGGATTGCGCGATTGACGGAACCAAGATCCGGGTCCGTGCTGCTGATGGACCAGGAACCCAAAGTTTCGCCATCCGGCAGCAGGAAGGCTGCGTAGTCCGGGTTGATGCCGGCGGTGCTGGCCTGCAGGCCGATGACGAAGCTGGTGTAGCCGGGCGCCGCGATCGAGAAGGTGCCGGATTGCCACGAACCGCCATCGGTGAAGCCAAGAGAGCCGTTCAGCAGCCCGGTGGTCCCGTCCGCGGTGCTGTCGAGCGTCACGTAGCCAAGCGCATTGACCGAGTCGGCCCCACCACCGTTCAGGGAATTGCCGTTGCCGTAGACGATACAGCTGGCCGTGCCGGGATCGGTGCCGATCGCGAACTCGCGGTCCGTCGTCGCGACCGTATTCGGGCAGGTGACGTAAACCACGTCCGCCCCGGCTGCCGCCGCCCAGAATCCCACCATCGCGGCTGCCGCGAGGAGTGCGAAGCCCTTGCCCTGTGGATTGCTCATCGTGGACGCCTCCGGATCAGACTACCGAAGCCGATGAGTCCTGACAACATCAGCACCGCCGCGGCCGGCAGCGGCACCGGGGTACTGCCGCCGTAGTAGGCGCTGGTCGCCCCCGACCCGGCCGGCGGGACGAATCCGGCGACATGGGCGGCAAACGCCACCTGCCCTTCCGATGCCGGAGCGTCGGAAAGGGCGAAGTAACTCGCGAGGGTATCGCCGGAGACGCCCTGAATCGTGAACACCAGGGGGTCGAGCCGGGATGCCCCCGAACCGGAGACCACCCAGTCGAAGCGGCCGAAGCCGTTCTGCTTCTTCGAGCTGGCGACCGTCCAGCCGGCCGGGAGCAGGAAATTCGCGGCGCTCAGCGGCGTCGCGCCGGCGGCAAGGTTGAAGCCGAACGACTGCACGCCGAAGTTGATCCCCTCGGTGAAGGCGCCCGGACTCGTCGCAATCGTGAACACGATGTTGTTGTCGCCAGAGTCCGCGATCGTCACCGTCACGCTGACCGCGCCATCCGGCAGGCCGGAGTTCGCCTGGTCGAGACCGTAGCTCAGGGTCGCGGCTCCCACTGGCTGGCAGAGCGCTCCGGCGAGTGCGAGGACCCAGAGCCAGCGAAGGTGTATCTGCATCACCGCAGGCGGCCCGCTTCAGGCCTCAGGCCTGCCGCCGCCGGAAGCCCAGGGCCGCAAACGCCCCGAGCCCGGAGAGCAGCAGCCAGCCGGCGGCCGGGAGGGGCACGGCGTTCACGGTGGCGGTGATGTACTCGGTGTTGTCGGATTGATTGCTGTCCCAGTAGAAGAGCTTGAGCTCGCCGGCCGCGTTGGCCGCGCCCGTAAAGCTGGTACCGATCAGGAAATACGCGCCGCTGCCAATCTGGCCGACCAGCGCTCCGAACGGCGCGGTGAACAATCCAACGGTGTGATCGTTCGGCCAGTCCATGCCGATAAGTGCGCCGGCGCTCTGACCCGATTCATCCGAGCCGGTGGCGTACAGGTCGGCAACAAGGCCATTTGCATTCGACCAACGCGGCAGGTCACCCGCGTTCCACAGGTCGGTCGTCGGGACGGTGACCGCGAACAAGGCACCCGCAATCAGCATCAGTCCGGTGCTGGCTCCCGTGCCGGTACCGTTGTTCGAGCTGTGTCCGTTCGCGTACACGTCCACCGTGTACGCTGCCGCCGGGGCCGAAACAGCCAGCAGCGCCAGCGCGGTACATGCGAGCCTGAGCGATACACGCATCATGACCAGCCCTCCTCTCCATGGCAACCGCCCTGCGGCATCAGATCGTGCCGAATGGGGTTCCCATTCCTCTTCGTTTTCTGCAGCAAAGTGTAGCGCTCCGCCAGTCTCCGCGACCGTCGGCGGGGCAAATAAAAAGTCTACAAATCACATCGCTTTGTATGACAAACGGGCGACTTATGACAGCGGCGCGCGGATCCTCATCACGACGGCGCCTTCTTCAGCCCCGCGAGCGCACTGCGCGCTTCCTCGAGGCCCGGATAACGGGCCTCGCCCTGCACGGCGGCCTCGAGGCTCGCCCGCGCCGCGCCATGGTCCCCGGCCTTCAATTGCGCCATGCCGAGGTGATACTGCAGCACCTGGGCCTTGGGGGCCTTCTGCACCGCCTCCGCGAGCACTGGCACGGCCTCGGCATAGCGGCCGCGGGCGTAGAGCACCCAGCCCCAGGTGTCGAGGTAGGCGGGATTCGGCGCTTTCGCGAAGCGCTGCGCCAGTTCCTCGGCGCGCGCCAGGCTCGCCTCGTCGCGACGGTGGGTGACGAGCAGCATCGCCAGGTTGTTGGCGCCGATGTCGTCCTGCGGGCGGGCGGCGAGCAGCGCCTCGTACTCGGCGATCGCCTCGGCCGGCCGGCCACGCTGCTCGAGCAGGGAGGCGAGGTCCACGACCAGTGGCCCGGCGCCCTTGGTCGCCGCGATGCCCTGGCGGAACACCGAGATCGCCGCCTCGACATTGCCCCGACTGAGCTCGGCGAGCGCCTGGCCGCGCCAGGACTGCCAGTCGGCGGGCGCGAGGGAGACCGCAGTGGCGAAATTGCGCACGGCATCATCGGACCGGCGCTGGCCCTGCTGGACCAGGCCGGCGAGGTAGTAGCCGAGCGGCAGCTTCGGCTGCAGCGCCTGGATCGCGTTGGCGGTCGCGAGCGCGGCCTCGAGGTCGCGGGCCCCGGCCTGGACCCGGTAGAGCGCCTCGAGCGCCGCGACATTGTTCGGCTCGTCCTTGACCAGCTGCTCGATCACCGGCAGCGCGGCCTCGGGCTTGCCCTGGTGCAGCAGCAACTGGGCGAGGTCGAGGCGCGCCAGCAGGTCGCGCGGGTTGGCCTGCACGGCCTGGCGCAGCGTCTCCTCGGCGAGCCCCCCATCGCCGGCCTGCAGGTGCGCGCGGGCGAGCGCACGCCGCACCGGCACGGCATCCGGCTGGTCGCGCAGCACGGCGCGCAGGTCGGTGACCGCGGCGTTGGTGTCGCCGCTCGCGAGCGCTAGGTCGGCGCGCATCACCAGCGCCTCCGCATCGCGCGGATTCGCGGCCAGCACTTCCTCGACCAGCTTCGCGGCCTGCCCGCGCTCGCCGGCACGCAGCTTGCCGGCGGCGATCCGGACGCGCGCGACCAGCCCCTGCGCGCCGGTGCCGTCCTCGTCGATGACCTCGCGATACAGGACCTCGGCGCGGTCCGGGTGACCGCGCTGGGCGTAGAACTCGCCGATCGCAAGCAGCAGCGGCAGGTTCTCGGGATCGGCCTTGCGGAAGCCGGCGAGCTCGGCATCGGCGGCCTCGAAGGAGCGCTGCGCCGCCAGCAGGTGCGCGAGCGCGAGTCGCGCCTCGACGATTTCCGGGTTGTCGGCCAACGCCTGGCGCAGCGCCGCCTCGGCGCCGTCCACGTCGCGCGCGAACAGATGCAGTTGCGCGAGCCGGAAGCGGTGCACGAGCACTTCGGGCTCGATGCGGATGATTTCCTCGAGCTGGCGCCGGGAGTCCGCATGGCGCTGCCGGTCGTAATACAACTGCGCGAGCATCAGCCGCAGGTCCACGGAGCGCGGTGCCGCCTCGACCGCGCGGCTCACCAGCGCGATGGCCTCCTCGCCCTCGCCGGCGCGGCGCAGGAGCGCCGCCATGATCGCCACCGCCTCCTCGCTGGCGGGCGCGAGGCTGACCGCGCGCTCGGCGTCCGCGCGTGCCGCGGCAGCATCGCCCTTCAGCATGCGTGCGGCCGCACGCACGGTCAGCAGCCCCGCATCGTCCGGCGCCGTCTCGAGGCCCGGACCGATGGTCTCGAGCGCGCGGTCCGGCAGGCCCGCGAGCGCCAGCATGCGCCCGAACCGCGCCCGCCCGAGCAGGCTCTGCTCGTCCGCCGCGACCGCCGACTGGTACATCTGCGCGGCTTCGGAGAAGTTGCCGAGCCTCTCCGCGGCCTCGCCGGCGCGCACGCGCGCAGTGGCGTCCTTCGGGTCGATCTGCACGGCGTTGCGGAACTCGAGACGGGCCTTGGCATAGTTGCGCTCGGCCATCAACTGCTCGCCCTTGGCGAGGTAATGCTCCTTGCGCGCCTCGGCGCCGCCGCAGCCGGCGACGGTCGCGAGCAGCATTGGGATCAGCAGCGCAGCGGCTGCGCGCACGGTTGTTCTTGTCGAGGTCATTGCCCGTCGCCTCCCCTTCCTCGCGACGGTAAAGATACTACGTTTCAACTGGCGCCGACCGGCCTCCGAGCCACGAAACCGACGCCAACGATGCCGGCGTGCCGACGTCGCCGGCGTGCACGGCCCAAGCGTAGAGAGTGCCGTCCTTGCCGTTGGCGAACTGGTAACCGTCGTCAGAGCGGAAGGCCCAGGCTCGGGTGATATTGGCGGTGAAAGTCGTCGCCGACCAGTAGCGATTATCCTGGATGTTCAAGAACGGCCCGGTGTTCAGCAACCCCGAGCCCGCCTGGGCTACGCCGACAGTGGCCGTGGAGGACACCGGATCCCACGGAGACAGATTGCCAAGCGTGTTGTAATACAGGTGCGCCATCTCGCTGGCGGTGGACCCGGCGTAATCCGAACCCGGCGCGCTGACGTTCCAGCCGGAATCCCTGCTGCCGTCATATGCGTAGATGTTGTTGACATGGCTGATGCCATTCAGCGGATCCGTGTCCGGCAGCCGCGAGCCAGGGATGTTGAGGACCGTGTCGTAGTAGGCCTCGATGGTCGAGAGGTTCCCGTCGAGATCGCGCGGCTGCAGCGTCGTCTCTCAGGTCCCCTGGCCGGATACGCCGGCGGCACCCGCCAGCCCGGACCAGGTACAGGCGAGCAACGCCACCCCACTCATCCACTTGATCGTGCGCATCACAACTCCCTTTCGCCGCGCTGCTTCCCGCAACGCTACTTGTTGACTTGGAGCATACACGGCCAGCGAGTGACTCCAGCACCCTTCAAGAAAATATTTCGGAGCCATTTTGTATGTCACTTGTCATACAAATGTATGTGATCGGCGGTCGCGCAGGCCGGACAGGTTTGGCAGGGGCCAGCGCGGCGGAGGCAGTGGAGGTGCATTTCCTCTGGCGCCCGCAGCTGTCGGATCCCGCCGATGAACCGGTGCTCGAAGCGGCGGTCAATGGGCAAGCCGCGATCCTGGTTACGTACAGCGTGCGGGAGCCGCGAAGCCGAGCGACCTGGCGCGCTACCTGCGCAAAGCGCCGCGGGTGCCCGCGCCGCCCGGTGACGAGCTGTAGCGCCTGCTGGAACCGAATGATGGAATTGGGCGCGTAGTCCGTTCTCGACCAGTAGCCAAAGGACTGCAGGCTTGTGAACGGCCCGGTGTCCTCCGGGCCATAGGGGCCGGATGGGGATCCGCAGCTACGCCAGTGCTGCCCGCATACAACGTTCCCGGCGCACCCTGTTCATACCCCATGTCCAGGCCACCGATGTACGGCCATCCGTAGTCAGGCGCCCAAGACCAGCGCCTGCGCTAGAATCCACCCATGAGCCCCACGGTTCTGCGGATTGGCCCATTCCGGTTCTACTTCTTCTCCCGCGAGGAACCGCGAATGCACGTCCATGTCGCAGCCGCCGATGGTGAAGCCAAGTTCTGGCTTGAGCCGGAGATAGCCCAGGCGCAGAATTACGGTTTGAGCGATCAGCAATTGCGTACTGCTCTCGGACACCTTGAGGTTCATGCCGATGAATTCCGTGCCGCTTGGAAGAAGCACTTCGGCGGTTGAAGTCACGAACGTTTCGCCCAACGGCTTTTGGCTGTTGCTGGGTGACGAGGAACTGTTCGTGCCGTTTTCTGAGTTTCCCTGGTTTCGGGACGCCACAATCGCCAAGATCTGCGAAATTCAGCGGCCGTCGCCCCACCACCTTTATTGGCCGCAGCTGGACGTCGATCTGGCCGTAGAGTCGATTCGCAACCCTTCGAGGTTTCCGCTGGTCTCTCGTGTGGACGCCTGATGGACGAGCCGGGATCCCGGCGACGAGCTGTAGCGCAGCACGGCAGCCAAAGCACCCGCGCGAAAAACACCGCCCTGCATTCGTAGCGCTCAACCCGCCGCCAGCACGAACCCCCGCACGGCCAGGATTCCCAGGAAGGCGATGCCGCCCCAGCGCAGCCAGGCGCGGGTGCGCGCCGAGTGCTCGGCGAGCATCTCGAGGGCGTAGAACAGCACGACCAGCTTGGCGACGCTGAGGCCGAGGTTGCTCGGCGCACCGCGCAGGCCCGGCAGGTTCGGCAGCGCCAGGGCCACGAAGATCACCAGCAGGTCGAGCGGGGTCACCTCGAAGCGCCGCTCGCGGGACAGGCGCAGCCGCAGCACGACGGCGAGCGTCAGCAGCCCGAACAGCACCAGCTTGCCGATGACGAGCGGCTGCGGCCAGTTGAGCGCCATGTGATCGAGATACACGGCGATCACGACCGCCACGTAGAGCGCGCCCTGGGTCAGGGCGCTGATGCCCTGCTCGGGCGAGCGCTGCAGGACCGCCAGCCCGAGCACCGTCACTAGGCCCACGGCCAGCCAGGCGACATCCCCGCTGATCCTGTCGCTGGCGAGCGCTACCGCGGCGAAATAGACCAGCGTGCAGCCCATGGCCACGATCGCGGTCCAGCGCGGCATGCGCCGCGGCTGCTTCAGCAGCAGCAGAAGTTCGCTGACCCGCTCGGTCCGCAGCCGCAGCGCGCCGGGCCCGCGCCAGCGCCAGCCGCGCCGCTCGGCGCCGAGCAGCAGGAGCAGCAGCACCGCCGCAAACCCAAGGAAGACCGCGAGGATCACGCCGTCCGAGTAATAGCTCAGCTGCCAGGCCAGCAGGAACAATGCCGCCTGCAGCAGGTAGATCACGGCCACCGCCTCGAACTGCTCGAAGCCGAGGCCGAGCAGCCGGTGATGCAGGTGATTGCGATCGGCGCTGAACGGCGAGCGGCGCTCGCGGATGCGGATCGCCATCACCGCCAGCGTGTCGAGGATCGGCAGGCCGAGCAGCAGCAGCGGCAGCGCGGCGCTGTAGGGCAGCGTCTCCTGCTGGGTGAGCTGGATCGCCACTACCCCGACGGTGAAGCCGAGGAACTGGCTGCCGCCATCACCCATGAACACGCGCGCCGGGTAGCTGTTGTAGCGCAGGAAACCGAGCAGACAGCCCATGATGACGACGGCGACGGTCGGTACGAAAGTCATCCCGGTGCCGAGGCTCAGCATCACGATCGCGGCGCAGCACAGGAAGGTGGTGCCGCCGGCCAGGCCGTCGAGGCCGTCCGAGAGGTTGATGGCGTTGGTGACGCCGACCAGGAACAGCAGCGTCAGCGGCAGCGAGACCCAGGCCGGCAGCTCGATGCGCCCGGCCAGCGTCACCGAATGGATCTCGACACCCCCCGCAAACACGACGATCAGCGCCGCGAGCACCTGGCCGGCGAACTTGATGTCGGGGGCGAGCGTGACACGGTCGTCCCAGATCCCGAACAGCAGCACCACGAGCGCACCGGCCAACCAGGCCACCGCGACCTGGTCGAGCTCCAGCCAAAGCAGCAGCGGAACAGCAGCGCCGATCGCCATCGCGATGCCGCCGACCCGCGGCACCGGATGATCGTGCACCTTGCGCAGCCCCGGGTCGTCCAGCACGTGAAGCGCGCCCGCCCGCCGCATCAGCGGCGGGATCAGCGCCATCGTCAGCACCATGGCGAGGATGAACGCGAGCAGCAGATCCATGCCTGGCCTTCAGCGAGGGGTGGCCGGCAGGATACTACAGGGCGCCGGAGCGGCCCGGAAAAGGGGACAGTCCCCTTTTCCCATGGCTTCAGAAAAGGGGACTGTCCCCTTTTCTGCCGACGACCAGCAGTCCGGCGACGGCGGACATGAACAGCCACGCGGCGGCCGGCAGCGGCACCGCGGAGACAGTCACCTCGAGCGAGCCGGTGTTGTCCCCGAAGCAGCCAATCTTGAAGTCCGAGCACCGGTCGATGAACCCGAGCAGCAGGCGGGTGGCGCCGGTCGGGGCGGTGAACAGCTGGGCAACGCTGGAACTCGTCTCGCCGTCGCCGATGAAAAAGATCTGCCCGAGCGCGGTGGGCGCGATGGTCAGAACGTCAACGGTCTGCGCGAACGCAGATGGCGCGGAGCCCGGGTCGGAATCCGCGAGGAACACGCCGGCGAGGAAGCGCCGCTGGACGTCGCTGCCGTTCGTCACGCTCGGGCCGATCCGGTTGTTGAAGGCCTGGAACGCGGTCGACGACGCGATCGCCACGCCATCCGGGCCGTTCGACGCGATCGAGCCGCCACCGTCGTAGTCGATCGTGCCGGTCGCGCTGATGTAGTAGCTCGTGCCCGCGGCCACTGCCACGGTCACGGCAGCAGTCTCGCCACAGATGCTCGCCCCTGGCTCGCAGGCGCCGTACACGTTCGCGGTGCCCGGCACCGCGTAGCCATAGGCGGCGCCGGCCACCAGCGCCAGGACAAACGCTGCGGCAGACAGCATCTGCGTACGCATCTTGCTATTCCCCTCCCCATTCCCCTGCGCGGGCTCCCATGCTGCGGATCCTACTCCGGGTCGCAGGCAGCGGAGTGACTCGCCCGAAAAAATACCGCCCTACACTTGTCATACACTTGTCATACAAATGTATGCGACAGCTGCTTGTCCGCAACTGCTTTGCTCAACCGATCGCGGGCGCCTCCTGCTCCACTTGATTGCGTGCAGCCGGACCACACGTGCAACCGCACGTGACGTCGCCTTGCAGTATTAGCGGAACGGCGATTACCTGATATCGGCCGTGAAGCCGATGCCGCGGCGCTTCGGGGCCGGTGGTTGCATGAGCTGACGGATGGCAGAGAGCATGGCCGCGATTGCATCGTCGTGGGTGGCGAGCTTCCTCTCGATGCGCGCTTCGAGCTGATCGAGGCGCTTGACAAGCTCCTTGTTCGAACTGAGTAGCTCTCGCAGTTGCACGAACGCGCGCACGACATAGATGCCCATCTCGACGGCGCGGGAGCTGTTGAGCACGTTCGCGGCCTGGATCGCACCGTGCTCGGTAAACGCATAAGGCCGGTAGCGGCGTCCACCGCGTGCGCCGGGCGCGGCTATTGAGGTCGCAATTTGCGACCTCAAAGCGTCCGTCTCGTCGGCGGTGAGCTGGAACACGAAGTCGTCCGGGAACCGGTTGCGGTTGCGGCGAACCTGCTCGTTGAGGCGCTTCGTAGAGACGCCGTAGAGCACGGCAAGCCCGCTGTCGAGCAATACGCGATGTCCGCCACCGACTCCGGCGGATGCTGCCGGAATCTCGAAGCGCCCCCCCAAGAATCAGAAAAGGGGACTGTCCCCTTTTCCGTTGATGACCACGCGGCCGCCGACCACCAGCATCAGCACCTGGGTCTCGTCGACGTCGGTGATCGGCACCTCGAAGATATTGCGATCCAGGACGATGAAGTCCGCATCCTTGCCGGGCGCGAGCGTGCCGGAGGTGTCGCCGACCTTGTTGGCGATCGCGCCGTTGTGCGTGAAGATCCGGATCGTGGTGGCGAGATCAATGGCCTGCTCCGGCCACAGCGTCGCCGGGCTTGCGCCCGCGGGATCGGCGCGGGTCACCATCGCCTCGATGCCGGGCCAGGGATTGACCGTCGGCACGACCGGCCAGTCGGAGCCGTAAGTTACGAGCGCGCCCGACTCGACGAGATCCCGGACCGCCCAGACCTTGCGCTCGGGTCCGAGCCAGGCCGCCCAGTCGAGCCCCGGGATCGGGTACCAGAGGATCGGGCACATCTCGGCCGCGACCCGG
>SCUD01000160.1 GCA_004297335.1 Gammaproteobacteria bacterium | reverse complement strand
GATCTCCTGTTCGCTGACACGCAGGTCGCCAAAGTGATGGACGGCTCCCGGCACGTAGTCCTCAAGATAGCGGTCGTCGACCGACCGCGTGAAACCGCCGGAGCCAGTCCGGCCCTTCGCGTCGTTCATCGTGGTGTCGCGAGGCAACAGCACTCAGCGCCCGCCGCCGGCTGCCCCGGTTGGGAAGCCGCGCACGCGCAGCAGCGCGTTGACGTCCGGATCGCGGCCGCGGAAGCGCCGGTAGGCCTCGGCCCGGTCCGAGGAATTACCCTCGGCGAGGATGATGTTGTGCATGCCGGCCGCGGCCAGCGTCGCGCGCTCGAGGTGACGGTGCAGGCGCTGAACACCGGCAGGGAGGCAGCGATACAAGCGGCGAGGAATTGCTGTCTCATCGGGGCTCCGGAAGGGGAAGGCGCGGCGTCCGCAGGCTGGCCGGACGGCAGGCCGATGGGCAATTCTGGCGGTTCGGGCCGGGGCGGTGCAAGGCGGCGCACCGGGCTATCCCGGCTCCTCCTCCTCGAACATGCCCAGGATGGCCTGGTATTTCTCGATGTACCAGCGATTCTCGTTGTTGTAGCGCGGGATCGCCAGCGGGCGGACGCCTGAGGCACCCTCCTTCCACACGCACGGGCAGGGCACCGGCCTCGACGGCTGTTCGCCAGGGCGACTCAGTTCCGTCAGCTTCACCTTCATCCGCTTGATGACGTTGTAGAGCCTGGTCACGTTCCTGGGTCCGCCGTTGTAGGCGGCCACCGGAAAGATGCCCAGGACCTCCTGGTTGTCGCGGTATGCGGCGCGGATATCCGCGCGCATCTGCCGCAGCTCGATGTCAAACAGGCAGATGGCAGCCTTCATGGCGTTGTGCAGGTCCGTCGCGCCGCGCTCGAAGTCCGGGTCGATCCGCGCGGTGGGACAGCGCCGCACGACCAGCGCGTAGGTGCCGTTGCCCCTGCGGTTGGTGAACTGCATGGGGCCGATGGCCGCCGCGTTCGAGATGCTGTAGCGGTACGCCTCCCCGCGCTTCAGGCCGTACTGGTTCAGCACCTCGTGGAAGGCGCCCTCGCGTCTGCGGACGAATTCGCTGTCATCGGTCTGCTCGATTACGGCGAGCGTGGCGATGACGGATGCCGGTACGACATCGGCGAGGGCCTCGCCGGGGAACGCGGCGGAAGGCGCCCTGGCCAGGCGCAGCTCGTCGATGGCCTGTTGCGCGGTGGCCAGCAGGAACTCGCGGCCGCCACTGACGAATCCGGCATCGAACGTGTCCTCGGTGAAGGGCAGGTAGACGATGGGCCGGGCGCTTGCAGCGACGGCCCGCCAGCGTTTCTTCCGGATCAGCGCGCTGTCGAACACCGGGAATTTCCTGCCATAGACCTTGAGCGGCTCGCCGTCCCGGGAGAATGCGAACATCAGTCTTTCAGCGCCGGTGCCCTTGACGTGCCGCGCCTGGATTCCCGGCGTGTGCACGGTGAACCGCAACGGCCTTCCGCCGGGCCTCCAGTGCACCGGCGGGCGGGGAATCTCGATCCGCACGATGGTCCATTCCTTGCGCGATTCGCTCCACGCGGCGAAGGCCACGGGGCGACCGCGGAGTGTCTCGTTCCTGCCTCGGCCGGTGAACACGTATTCCAGTTCGAAGTCCTGCAACAGCGTGCGGGCCTGGGACACCAGGTCCCGGATCTGGTCGTGGCGCTCGGCCTTGACGACGACCTCGTCGAGCACGTCGCGAGGAGCAGTCGCAACCGGGGGCACCGACTCGGCGACGGCGATCGGGACTTCGCCTTCCGTATCCTTCGCTTCGGGCGGCCCCGGATCGAACTCGAGGATCTGCGACTCCGGCGAAGCGGCAGCCTCCTCGCTGACGAAGACGGCCTCGGCCTCGTCCGTCGTGCCCGGCAGCGTCGCACAAGCAGTACAAAGGATGGCCATGCCGGCCAGCAGTACCCGTGGGGCACGCCGTACGGTGAGCGGTTGGATCATATGTGGCGCATGCGTTACGGGGGGGCGGGAGGTCCCGCGCATGGTACTTGCAATGATCCGGCAGGCAAAGGAATGGCCCCACCACAAGGGAGGGGGCCGGCGATGGCAGCGACCGGCGGCCCGGCGCATCCAGGCGCATATGCAGTTCCTGGCGAGCGACCTGCTGCAGGGACGCGAGACCGGCACGGCCGGCTATGAGCTGGCCGCGGGCTACGTGGCCGCTCAGCTCGCCCAGCTCGGCGTGCAGCCGGCTGGCGACAATGGAACCTACTACCAGTCGCTGTCGTTGGTCGGCTATCGCAACGCCAGCGAGGGTCGCCTGGTCCTGCACGGTGCCGGTGCGCCGCCAGTGCGCCTCGAGTTCGGCGTCGACTACGTGCCGCGGCCGAATCCGCTGGCTGCCCGGCTGCAGCGCTCGGCCCCAGTCGTGTTCGCCGGCTTCGGCGTCGTCGCGCCCGGCGCGGACTGGGACGACTATGGCGCGATCGACGTGCAGGGCCGGATCGTCGCCGTGCTGGCCGGCGCGCCGGCGGTGCTGCCGGGCGAGGAGCGGGCCTTCTACGCCGCGATCGAGACCAAGCGCCGCACCGCCGCCGCGCGCGGCGCGATCGGGCTGATCCTGCTGCAGACGCCGGCCGAGGAGGGTCGCCACCCGTTCGCCCGCACGGTCCGGGACTGGCAGGGCTGGCAGATGGCTGGCCGCGAGCCGGACGGCACGCTGTACCTGCCGGATGCCGATTCCGCGCCGCTCGCGTACCTGAGCACGGTGGGCGCGGCCCAGCTGTTCGCCGGCGCGCCGGTGCCGCTCGAGCAGGTCTGGCGCGACGCCGACGGTGGCCACCCCGGGGCGTTCGCGCTGCCGGTGACTCTGGCTGCCGAACTGGCCACGGAGCTCAAGCCGGTGCAGGCCGCTAACGTGGTCGGCAGGATTGAAGGCGGAGATCCGGCGCGCCGGGCCGAGGTCGTCGTGCTATCGGCGCACCTCGACCATCTTGGCATGCAGGAGGGCGGAACCGGCGACGTGATCTACAACGGCGCGCTGGACAACGCCGCCGGCGTGGCGACCAATCTCGAGGTCGCCCGCTCCTTCGTCAGCGGTGCGCCGCCGCGGCGCACGGTCGTGTTCCTGTTCGTCGCCGCCGAGGAGTCGGGCATGGCCGGCTCGCTGGCCTTCGCCCGCCACCCGACGGTCCCGGGGCCGCTGGTCGCGAACGTCAACCTCGACATGCCGATGCTGACCTATGCGTTCCGCGACGTGGTCGCCTTCGGCGCCGAGCGTTCCAGCCTGGGGCCGCTCGTGCGGCGGGCCGCGAGGCGCCTCGGCGTGGCCGTGTCACCGGACCCGGTGCCGGAACAGGGCCTGTTCACGCGCAGCGATCACTTCAGCTTCGTCCGCCAGGGCGTGCCCGCCGTGTTCCTGATGACCGGCTTCGCCGGCGATGGTGCCCGGTCGATCGGCGCCTTCATCGCCGGCCACTACCATCAGCCGAGCGATGACCTCTCGCTGCCGATCGACTATGCCGCCGGCGCCCGGTTCGCGCGCCTCAACCAGGAGATCGCACGGGCGATCGCCAACAGCGGCCGTCGCCCGGCCTGGGTGGCCGGGGATTTCTTCGGTGAGCGGTTCGGCCGGATGCCGGATGCGCCGGGCATCAAGCCTCGTACAACGCCGGCAACTCGTGAACGCCGCCCGGCTCGATGAACGGGTTCACCGCGCGCACGCGTCCATAGTGCCGGCCATGCTGGAAGTCTTCCGACAGCAATTCGCCCAGGCCGTGCACTTCGGCCACAGCCCAGATCTGCGCGTCGAACCAGGCAAGCCCATAGGCGGCCGTGCCCCGCATCGCCGTGACCAGCACGTCGCGCGAAGGGTAGAGCACGTTGATCTGCGCCATCAGGTCTTCGGCCTCGAGCAGCGCCTGCGGCAGCGGCAGGAGCGGCTCGCCGCCAAGCGCGCGCTGCGGCCGGGTCACGGCCGCCACGAACTCGAGCAGTGACTGGTGCGCAACGACGATCGACTGCGCCGCAACGCCCTGTTCGAGCAATGCGGTCGCCCGCCGCTGTTTGGCCGGATCCCGGGGGTCGAAGCGATACACGAGGACGTTGGTGTCAACGAGGCTTGCCACGGGTGTATAGCTCCTCCCGGGTCCAGCCGCGATCGCCCGGCGCGGCGGTGACCTTGGTTTTCTTCTCGCGCGTGCGCTGGCGGGCGGTGGCCGCCCGGAACAGCCGCAGCCGCTCTTCCGTGCTGAGCGCCGTGGCGATGCGCTTGCCCGCCGGGACCATGCGGATGCCATCGCCGGCCGCGGTGAACTGGATCTCGTCGCCGGGCGCGATGCCGACCTGCTCGGCCAGCCGCTTCGGGATCGTGATCTGCATCTTGCTGGTGACCTTGGCCATCTCCTTACTCTAGCAAGGAGAAATTCCTTGCTCAAGAGGGGCTGGCCGCCGGCTCCGGCAACGGGATGAACTCCAGCTCGTCGCCCGGCACTTTCGGGAAGCGGCCGGCCCGCCAGTCGCGCTTCGCCTGTTCGATGCGCTCCCTGCGGCTGGAGACGAAGTTCCAGTCGACCAGGCGCTCGCCGAGGCGCTTGCCGCCGATCAGCACGAGGCGGGAGGATGCCGTGGCCTCGACGAGGCCGCCGGGTAGTGGTGGAGGGCCGGCTCGATCTCCTTGTCCGCCTCGGGCAGGGCCAGCCACAGCTGCAGGCCGTGCAGGCGATGCGGTACTGCGGTGATCTCTGGCCGCTCGCGCTCGGAATGGACGATGCCGCGGCCGGCGACCATCAGGTTGATGTGCGGGTGCGGGCGTACGTTGATGCCCGCGCCGGCCGGGAAGTCGGCCGGCCCCATGTGGTCGAAGAAGATCCACGGACCGATCATCCGGCGCTGCGCAGTCGGCAGCAGTCGGCGCACCGAGAAGCCGCCAAGATCCTTGTCGCTGGGCCGCAGCACGAGCTCGATCGCGTGGCCGCTGTCGCGCCAGCTCACGACCCGGCCTCACCGCCGATGCCTCGCCGCAGCCGGCCGAGCAGCAGCGCCAGGCCGCCACCGGTAAGCACCCAGCCAAACCAGGCTGGCGAGGTGGCGAGCGCCAGCCAGGTGATGCCGCCGAGGAAGACCGCGGCGGCCGCCAGCACGGCATCGCTGCGGCGCCGGCCGGCGCGCAGCTCGGCGCGCAGTGCCGCGACCTCCGCTGATTCACCGCGCAGCACCAGCTCGCCGTCGTAGGCCTGGCGGATCGCGCGTCGCGCAATCGCTGGCAGCAGCCTTGTCGCTTCGACGAAATCGGGCCAATGCGCGCGCAGGTCGCGCGCCAGCGCCTCGGGACCGGCGCGCTCGCGCATCCACTCGCGCAGGATCGGCAGCGCGGTCTGCCACAGGTCGAGCTGCGGGTAGAGCTGCCGGCCGAGGCCTTCGATGTTCAGCAGCGTCTTCTGCAGCAGGAACAGCTGTGGCTGGATCTGCACCTGGAAACGGCGCGAGACTTCGAACAGGCGCAGCAGCACCAGGCCGAACGAGATCTCGCTGAGCGGCTTGTTGAAGATCGGCTCGCAGACGGTACGCACCGCGCTCTCGAGCTCGTCGACGCGCGTGCCGGCCGGCACCCAGCCGCTCTCGACATGCAGCACGGCGACCTTGCGGTAGTCGCGCTCGAAGAAGGCGAGGAAATTGCCGGCGAGATAAAGCTGGTCGCGCGGATCGAGCGTGCCGACGATGCCGAAGTCGACCGCCGCGTAGCGCGGCCGTGCCGGGTCGCTGGCGTCTACAAAGATGTTGCCGGGATGCATGTCGGCGTGGAAGAAGTTGTGGCGGAACACCTGCGTGAAGAAGATGGTCACGCCGTTCTCGGCCAGCACGCGGATGTCGGTGCCGAGCTCGCGCAGGCGCGGCAGCTCGGAGATCGGCACGCCACGGATGCGCTCCATGACCATGACCTCGCGACGGCACAGGTCCCAGTGCACTTCCGGCACGTGCAGCATCGTCGAGCCGGCGAAGTTGCGTCCAAGCTGTGCGGCGTTGCCGGCCTCGCGCATCAGGTCGAGTTCATCGAGGATGGTCTTCTGGTACTCGGCGACGACCTCGGTCGGCCGCAGGCGCCGGGCCTCGGGCCACCAGCGCAGGGCGAGGCCGGCGAGCGTGTGCAGTACCTCGAGATCGCGGCCAATCACCTCACGCATACCCGGGCGGAGTACCTTGACGACGACCTCGCGGCCGTCCAGCAGCGTCGCCGCGTGCACCTGCGCGATGGAAGCGGCGGCGAGCGGCTCCGCGTCGAAACTGCCGAAGAGCTGTGCGACCGGCTGGCCGAGTGCGGCCTCGATGCGTGTCTGCGCGGCGGTGCCGGAGAACGGCGGCACGCGATCCTGCAGTTTCGCCAGTTCGTCAGCAATGTCGGGCGGCAGCAGGTCGCGGCGCGTGGACAGCACCTGGCCGAACTTGACGAAGATCGGGCCGAGTTCCTCCAGCGCAAGGCGCAGCCGCTCGGCGCGCGAGCCTCGGCGGCGCGTGAACCAGGTCCACGGCGAGAGCCAGAAGAGGAAGCGCAGCGGCCGGTACAGGTGCGTCGCTCGGACGAAGTCGTCGAGGCCGTTGTGCACCAGCACCCGGTGGATAGCGAAGAGCCGCAGCGCGACGCGGGCCCGGGTCAAGGGCTGGCCCTGCCGCGCTCGAGGCGCGTCACCCGGGCCTCCAGGCGGTCGACCGCGTCACGGAAGCCGTCGACCGCGGCGAGGAACTCCTCTGCCTCAGTCCGGGTCGGCAGGTCGTGGCTCTCCTCGGTCAGGTACTCCGCAGCGTTGCGCGCGCAGGTGCGGGCCACCCGGCGGCCGAAGTCCAGGGCATCGCGGGCGAAGTTCGCCAGGTGATGGGCCGCCACGTCGCCGGTGAGTCGGGCCAGTTCCTCCTCGAAGTCCGGCGGCGCCGCCGCGAACAGCCGCTGGAAGTCCTGGGCGACGTCGGCGTCACCGGTGATGTGCAGCTGCCCGCCGGCGGCGGGGCGCGCGGCACCGGGGCGGGCGAGGCGCGCGAGTGCGAAGGGCGTGCCCTCGAGGACCGCGTCGGCCGGCGCATCGCCGCCGGGCCGGCCGAGCACGAGACGCTCGCGCGTGGCCTCGAAGCGGATGCCGAGCGGGGTCGCGCGGAGACGCAGTTCGAGCGCGCGGCCGGCGATGCGAGCGAGCAGCTCCTGTGCGCGCGTCGAGCTGGCGACGCCGCGGTTCAGCAGGTCCTCGAGCGGTTGCAGCAGTGGATCGGGCGTCATCGCGGCCTCACCAGGCAAAGCCGCGGTGCAGTGCGACGATGCCGCCGGCGAGGTTGTGCCAGCGGCAGTCCTCGAATCCAGCCGCGCGCATCATCGCGGCGAGCGTCGGCTGGTCGGGGTGCTGGCGGATGGACTCGGCGAGATAGCGATAGCTTGGCTCGTCACCGGTGACGAGGGCACCGAGTCGCGGCAGCACACGGAAGGAATAGGCGTCATAGATCGGCGCGAGGCCGGGGGCCTGCGGCTTCGAGAATTCGAGTACCAGCACCCGCCCGCCGGGGCGCAGCACGCGGCGCATCGAGGCGAGCGCCGCATCCTTGTCGGTGACGTTGCGCAGCCCGAAGCCGATGGTCACGCAGTCGAAGCTCGCGTCGGGAAAAGGCAGGCACTCGGCGTTGGCCTGCACGAAGGCCACGTTGCCGGCGATGCCGCGGTCCAGCAGCCGGTCGCGGCCGCGCGAGAGCATCTCCTGGTTGATGTCGGAGAGTACCGCGAGCCCGGTCGGCCCGACCTGGCGCGCAAGCGCGGCGCCGAGATCGCCGGTGCCGGCTGCGACGTCGAGCGCGCGCTGCCCGGGCCGCAGGCCGGTCTGCGCCAGCGCGAAGCGCTTCCACAGCCGGTGCAGGCCGCCGGACATCAGGTCATTCATCAGGTCGTAGCGGCCGGCGACCGAGTCGAATACGCCGCGCACGCGCGCGGTCTTCTCGGCCGGCGTGACCTGCTGGTAGCCGAAATCGACAGTCCGCGTCGGAGGGGCGCCGTTGGTCTTAGGAGTCATCGCATTGTCGCTGGATCGCCAGCCCGGGATTGTAACCCGGTGGCCGGTTGGCAGCCGCTCAGCCGACCGGGCGGCGCTGGTAGCCCAGCCTCTCGCAGCGCTCGAGGTAGCGCGCCCACTTCTGCTCGTATTCGGCACCCAGTTCCCGCAGCAGGTCCCAGCTGTAGAGGCCAGAATCGTGGCCGTCGTCGAAAATCAGGCGCACGGCGTACAGGCCGACCGGCTCGACCTGCGTCACCTGCACGGCCTCCTTGGCCAGCTCGAGCTTGCCCTCGCCGCCCCCGTGTCCGCGGACCTCGGCGGACGGTGAATACACGCGCAGGTACTCGAAGGGCAGCTGGTACCGGGTGCCGTCGGCCCAGGCTACCTCCAGCACACGGGAACGCCGGCGGACGCGGATCTCGGTCGGAGCTAATACGGTGCCGGTGTTCACTTGTTGCATTATAGGGTGCCGGTGTTCACTTGTTGACTTGTTGCGCGCGCAGACGACCGATCGCCCGCGACAACGCCGACTGGCTGCGATTGAAGCGGCGCGCGAGCTCCGCCCCGGTCGCAATGCCGCCGTCCACCGCGACCAGGCCGATTTCCGCGCGAATCTGGGCGCAGCGGCGTTCACGCGACCGAGAGCGGAGCTCGGCCTCGGATACGCCGCGGCCTTCGCAGGCCTCGCTGATCAGCTGGTCGAGGCTTGGTCGTCGCCCCGGCGGCACCCATCGCGCCTCGATGCTCGCCAGAAATTGGTCATCACCGAGCGCGCGCTGATCCGCCTCGGCGCCATTGCGAAGCGCGCTGCAGATCGACTGGTCGCCCTCGCTCCCCATGAACTCAGCGTAGCGCCGGCGTGCCGGAGCCAGTTCCGTGCCAAATGTCGACAACGCCCACCCGGTCGTAAGCCACGCCGGAGCCCGACCGGTCACATAGGCATGATGACTGCTCCACGGGTAGTCCTCGAGTCTTCGGATAATGCCGGCGCGCAGCGGATTTCGATGAATGTAGCGGATCAGCTCCTGCAGGTAGCTGTCCCGCTGAACCAGGATGGCGCGATAGCGCCGCTCGAACAGATGACCGGATCGATTCAACTTCTTGTTGGTTGCGCGCGCGTAGCCGCTTGCGACGAAACTCATGAAGCGCGATAGCGGGCTCGTATGGCACTGCACCGCGAGGTGAACATGGTTCGTCATCCAGCAGTAGGCGTGAATCCTATGAGTGTACTTGCGAACGCCTTGCCCGATCAGCGTCTCCCAGCGCTGGCGATCATCCGGGTCGAAGAAGATGTCCTGGCGGGCATTGCCCCGCAGGATTACATGATAAAGGCCACCTGGGACGTGCAGTCGAGGCTTGCGGGGCATGGCTTCTCGTGGGAACTCGCGATCGAGGACCCGACCAAAGCTAGCGGAGACTGCATCATCGCGGAAGCCGTTTTTCCGGCCGGAACAAGGCAATATGTGAACACCGGCACCTACAAAATGTAGCGGGACAGGTCTTCGTCCTTCGCCAGGTCGGCAAGCTGGCGGTCCACGAAGGCCGCATCGACCTCGACCGTCGAGCCACTGCGATCGGCGGCCTCGAAGGACACCTGCTCCAGCATCCGCTCCATGACGGTGTGCAAGCGCCGCGCGCCGATGTTCTCGGTGCGCTCGTTGACCGACCAGGCGATCTCCGCGAGCCGGCGGACACCGTCCGGCGCGAACCGGATGGTCACGGTCTCGGTCGCGAGCAGTGCCGCGTACTGGGCGCAGAGTGAGGCATCCGGCTCGGCGAGGATGCGCTCGAAGTCGCCGACGCCGAGCGCGTCGAGCTCGACGCGGATCGGCAGCCGGCCCTGCAGCTCGGGAATCAGGTCCGAGGGCTTCGAGGCGTGGAAAGCGCCCGAGGCGATGAACAGCACGTGATCGGTGCGGATCATCCCATGCTTGGTACTGACCGTGCAGCCTTCCACCAGTGGCAGCAGGTCGCGCTGCACGCCCTCGCGCGACACGTCCGCGCCCGTCACTTCGCCGCGCCGGCAGATCTTGTCGATCTCGTCGATGAAGACGATGCCGTTCTGTTCGGCATTCACCAGCGCCCGGGCGCGCAGCTCCTCCTCGTTGACGAGCTTGGCGGCTTCCTCGTCCTCGAGCGCGCGCAGCGCCTCGCGCACCGGCAGCTTGCGCGCACGCGTGCGCCCGCCGCCGAGGCCCTGGAACATCTGCTGCAGCTGCTGGGTCATCTCCTCCATGCCGGGCGGGCCCATGATCTCGAGGCCGACCGGCAGTGCGCGCACCTCGATCTCGATCTCACGCTCGTTGAGTTGGCCCTCGCGCAGCATCTTGCGGAATTTCTGCCGCGTATCGGCATCGCGCGGCTGCTCCTCGGGCAGGCCGGGCCCGCGCGGGCGTGGCAGCAGCACGTCGAGTACGCGTTCCTCGGCTGCGTCCTGTGCGCGCGGGCGCACGCGCGCGAGTTCCTCCTCGCGGGTCAGCTTGACCGCGACGTCGACCAGCTCCTTGATGATCGAATCCACTTCGCGGCCGACGTAGCCGACCTCGGTGAACTTCGTGGCCTCGACCTTCACGAATGGCGCGCGCGCGAGTCGTGCCAGCCGACGCGCGATCTCGGTCTTGCCGACGCCGGTCGGGCCGATCATCAGGATGTTCTTCGGCGTGATCTCCTGGCGCAGCGGCTCGGCCACCTGCATGCGGCGCCAGCGGTTGCGGAGCGCGATGGCCACGGCGCGCTTGGCCGCCGCCTGGCCGACGATGTGCTTGTCCAGTTCCTGGACGATCTCACGCGGAGTCATGGTCTCCATGCTGGAATTCCCGGTGCGGCTCTCAGGCCGCGGGCAGCTCGTCGACGACGAGATTGCGGTTGGTATAGATGCAGATGTCGGCGGCGACACCGAGCGCATGCTCGACGATGGTCCGTGCGGGGAGGTCGGTATGCGCGAGCAGCGCGCGTGCGGCCGCCAGCGCAAACGGCCCGCCGGAGCCGATCGCCATGACCTCGGCCTCCGGCTCGATGACGTCGCCATTGCCGGAGACGATGAACGAAGCCTGCGCGTCCGCGACACACAGCAGCGCTTCGAGCCGACGCAGCGCGCGGTCCGTGCGCCAGTCCTTCGCGAGCTCGATCGCCGCGCGCGTCAGGTTGCCGTACTTCTCGAGCTTGCCCTCGAAACGCTCGAACAGCGTAAAGGCGTCGGCGGTCCCGCCAGCGAACCCCGCGAGCACGCGGCCGTCGTAGAGCCGCCGCACCTTGCGGGCATTGGACTTCATGACCGTATTGCCGTGGGTCACCTGGCCGTCGCCGCCCATCGCGACAATGCCCTGGCGCCGCACTGAGAGAATCGTCGTGCCGTGCGGATCGAAAAATCGCTTTTCCATGGGGATCAACTACTTGCGGCGGTGTGCCCGGGGATGAGCCTGGTCGTAGATGCGGGCCAGATGCTGGAAATCAAGGTGCGTATACACTTGGGTGGTGCTGATGTCGGCATGGCCGAGCAGTTCCTGCACGCCGCGCAGGTCGCGGCTGGACTCGAGCAGGTGCGTCGCGAAGGAATGGCGCAGCAAGTGGGGGTGCAGCGGCACGCCGTGGCCGTGCCCGGCGGACCAGCGGCGTAGCCGCAGCTGGATCGCCCGCGCCCCGAGGCGCCGGCCGTTCCGGCCGACGAACAGCGCCGTGGTGCCGGGAGCGGCCAGCGTCGCGCGGTCGGCGAGCCAGGACTCGAGTGCCGCGAGCGCGCGGCGACCGACCGGCACGATGCGCGTCTTGGCGCCCTTGCCCAGCACCCGCACCGTGCGGTCGTCGCGATCGAGATCCGGCAGGTCGAGTCCGGCGAGTTCGGCCAGCCGCAGGCCCGATGAATAGAGCAGCTCGAGGATCGCGAGGTCGCGCCTGCCCAGCGCGTCCGCCGGCTCGTGATCGAGCAGGCTGGCGACCTGGTCGACGTCGAGAGTCTTCGGCAGGCGCTTGCCGGCCTTCGGCGCCCGGATGTCCACCGCGGGATTCGCGGCGAGCTCGCGCTCGCGGATCAGGTATTCGAAGAAGCCGCGGAGCGCAGACAGCCGGCGCTGGATGCTGCGGGGCCCGAGCCCGGCGCGATGCTCGAGCGCGGCGAAGCTGCGGACATGCCCGCTGTCGAGTTCGGTCCAGGACCCGATCTGGTGCGCATCGCAGAACGACTCGAGCGCCCGCAGGTCACGGGCGTAGTTCGACGCGGTATGCGGGGACAGCCGGCGCTCGCTCGAGAGGTGCGTCAGGTAGCGCCCGATCCAGTCGCTGGCATCGGTCTGCATCAGCCTGCGGTCAGTGCAGCGGTAATGAGCTCGCCGATACGCGCGAGGAAATCGGTGCTCATCGTCGGGTTGAAGCGATCTGCATCGGGGGAGGCGCAGGCCAGCAGCCCGAGCTGGCCCTGGGCGCCGAGCGGCACCAGCGCGACCGAGCCGACTTCCTCCGCCGAGCCCGGGCCGAAGAGAAACTCGCGCTGCGAGTCGCGCAGCTGCCCGCAGCGCGGCCGGCCGCCGTTGAACAGCGTCTCGAAGGAACGCAGCTCCGGCATTTCCGGGCGCACGCTGCGCAGGAAGCGGGAGTCAACGGCGGTTTCGTCCATTCCGGCCAGCACCAGCACCGACTGGCCGACACCGAAGTCCTCGCGCAGCGCAGCTTCGATCGCAGCCACCACGGCCGCCCGGCTGCGCGCAGCCGCGAGCCGCCGGGCCAGCGCCAGCACCTTGAGGTGCAGCGCGTCGTTGTCGCGCGCGACGGCGACGAATTCATCGAGCTTGCGGCTGAGTTCGCGGTTGCGATCGCGCAGCAGCTCCGCCTGGCGCTCGACCAGCGACACGGTCTGCGCGCTGCCGCGCGGGTCGGTCAGTCGCAGGCGTGCCAGCAGCTGCGGATGGCGATCGAAAAAGTCGGGTGTCGTCTCGAGCCAGGCGGCGACCTCGGCTTCGTTCAGCGTGGTGCTGTCGAGACCGCGCAGCGGACGTGTGGTCATGGATTGACTTCTCCTGTGAATGCCGTTTCGGCCGGTCCGGTCAGCCAGATCGTTTCGCCGGGGCCCGCCCATTCTACTGCGAGCTGGCCGCCCGGCAGGTCCACGCGCACGCGCGGGTCCAGCAGGCCGTGGCTCCGTCCGACCGCGACCGCGGCACAGGCGCCGGTGCCGCAGGCGAGCGTCTCGCCGGTGCCGCGTTCATGGACCCGCAGCCGGATGTGATCGCGCGCGACGACTTCCATGAAGCCGACATTGGTGCGCTGCGGAAACCGGGGGTGATTCTCGATGGCCGGTCCGAGACGGTCGAGCGCTGCCTCGGCGACCGCGGGTACGCGGAGCACCGCGTGCGGATTGCCGATCGACACGGCGCCGATCTCGACCTCTCCGCCACCGACCGCGAGGGGGTAGACATAGGCTTCGCTGCTCGCCTCGAAGGGCAAGGCCGCAGGAGCGAAATTCGGGACGCCCATGCCGACCGACACGAGGCCGTCCGGGTGCACGCGGGCCGGCACGGTTCCGCCGGTGCTGTCCAGCACGAGCTCTCCCGCCGGGCGGCCCTCGCGCGCGCAGACGAAGCGCGCGATGCAGCGCGCCCCGTTGCCGCATTGCTCGACCTCATGGCCGTCGGCGTTGAAGATCCGGTAATACGCCGCCGTACCCGGGCGGCGAGGTGGCTCCAGCATCAGGGCCTGGTCGAAGCCGATGCCGGTGTGGCGGTTGGCGAGGCGGCGGATCGTCGCAGCCGCCAGCGCGCCAGTGGCCGGAGCATCGAACACGATGAAGTCGTTGCCCAGCCCATGCATCTTGGTGAAGCGCACAGCGGCATTGTAAAGGGGACTGTCCCCTTTATGGGCGAATCACGTCAGGGCTGTCGGCGTACAGCGCCTGGACCAGGCGATCGCGCTGCGCTAGCACCGCGCCCTGGTTGATGTAGGCCTTGTCGGTGATCTCGCCGGCGTCAATCGATGGCGGCTCGGCCAGCAGCAGAGCGCGCGTCGCATAGGTCGAGGTACCGGTACCCTCGCTGGCGAGTTTGCGCAGCCCGCTCAGGATGCGGTCGCGCACGGCCGGGTGCGCGAGCACGCTTTCAGCGGGTGCATCGGCGGCCAGGTCGCCGCAGAGTTTCCGGCACTCGGGCAGATTCGGGAACACCAGGAAGCCGATCTCATCGCGGTCGTGGCCGGCCACGACGATGTCCTGCGCGACCGGAGCGAGCGCGGCCAGGCCCTTCACCCGCAGTCCGCCGACGTTGACCCAGGTGCCGGTCGTCAGCTTGAAGTCCTCGGCGACACGGCCGTCGAAGAGCAGCCCGAGCTCCGGATGCGCCTCATCCACGAATCGGACCGCGTCGCCGATCCGGTAGAAGCCTTCCTCGTCGAAACACTCGGTCGTCAGGTCCGGGCGACGGTAGTAGCCGGGTGTCACGTTCGGGCCACGCACGCGTACTTCGAGCTTGCCACTGGCGGGGACCAGCTTCAGCTCGCAGCCGGGGGCCGGATTGCCGATCACGCCCGCCTGCGTCGCCTGGAAGTGGCAGTTGGTCACCATCGGCGCCGTCTCGGTCGAGCCCCACGAGGAGGTCAGGACCACATGCTCGCCGACGGTCTGTTCCGCCAGCTCGATCAGGGCGTCCCACAGGTGCTGCGGCAGCGCGGCCGCGGCATAGAAGATCAGCTGCAGGCGGCTGAAGAAATTGCGCCGCAGCGCCTCGTCGCCGCGCAGCGCGGTCACCAGCATGTCGTAGGCGCGAGGCACATTGAAGAACGCCGTCGGCGCGACTTCGCGCAGGTTGGCGAGCGACTTCTCGAACAGGCCCGGGGCCGGCCGGCCCTCATCGACATGCAGCGTGCCCCCATTGCGCAGCACGAGGTTGAAGCAGTAATTGCCGCCGAAGGTGTGGTTCCAGGGCAGCCAGTCGATCAGCACCGGGGGCTGGGTCACGAGGAATGGCCAGAGCTGTCGGTTGCCCTGCTGGTTCGAGCACAGCATGCGCTGGGTGTTGATCACTCCCTTGGGAATGCCCGTCGAGCCGGAGGTGAACAGCACCTTGGCGATGGTGTCCGGCCCGACCGCCGCAAAGGCCCGGTCGACCTCGGCGCCCGCCGGCGCAGCGAGCAGTTCGGCGAAGGGCCGCATACCGGCAGGCACCGGGCCGGCGCCGCCGGCGATCACGCTGCCGCGGTGAAGGTCGGCCACCGCGGCCAGCGCCGGAGCGAAGCGCGCGGCATCGGCAACGTAGACCACCGCGGGCGGCGCCAGCGCGAAGATGGTCTTCAGCTTGCCGAAATCCCTGGACATCAGCGAATAGGCCGGCGAGATCGGCATGACCGTGATGCCGACGTGCATCGCCGCGAGTGCGAGCAGGCCATGCTCGACACTGTTGTCGGAGAGGATGGCGACCGGGCTGTCCGCGGTGAGTCCCTGCTGCAGCAGCCACGCGCCGATCGAGCGCACCTTCTTCAGGGCCTCGGCATAGGTCACGCCCTGCCAGCCGCCGCCGGGACCGCGCTCCAGCAGGAACGGCCGGTCCGGAGCGGTTGCTGCCCATTCCACAAGCCAGTCGCCGATGCAGCGGCTGTAGGGCAGCAGCGGCTCAGGTGACCGCAGCAGGATGCTGCCGTCGGCGCGCCGAGTCCGTTCTACGGCCGGCGGCGCAAAGAGCCTGGCGGGATCGCGTTCGATTCTTGCCATGGGTGTACCAGAAAAGGGGACAGTCCCCATTATCGTTGCAGGACGTATTCGCCGGGAGCGTCGCCGAGCGGCGGGTAGCCGGCGGCGGGTGCGCCCATCGGCGGCGACGGGACGCGCACCGGGGAGGAATGCGCAACGAGCCACCGGCCCCAGGCTGGCCACCACGAGCCGGGCTGCGGGGCATTGGCCTGCAGCCATTCATCCGCGGGCAACCAGGGCTCGCCGCCGCGCCGCGTATGCAGGCGATGCCTGCGTTTCGGATGTACCGGGCCGCTGACGATGCCTGCGTTGTGGCCGCCGCTGGTGAGCAGGAAGGTGAATTCCGGCGAGCTGGCCAGGCCACCGACCTTGTAGACGGATTTCCATGGTGCGACATGGTCGGTCTCGGTGCCGACCACGAACATCGGCACGCGGATATCCGCGAGCGACACCGGCTCGCCCTCGACGGGGAACCGCCCCTCGGCGAGGTCGTTCTGCAGGTACAGGCCGAGCAGGTACTCGGTGTGCATCTTCCAGGGCATGCGGGTCCCGTCGGCGTTCCAGGCCATCAGGTCGATCACGCGGTCGCGCTCACCCTTCAGGTAGCTGCGCACGGCCGGCTGCCACAGCAGGTCATGAGCGCGCAGCAGTGCGAACGCGGCCCCCATCTTCGCCGAGTCGAGCACTCCTTCCTTGTGCATCAGGGCCTCGAGCATCTCGATCTGGGCGGGGCTGATGAACAGCGACAGTTCGCCCGGCTCGCTGAAGTCGGTCTGTGCGGCGAACAGGCTGATGTCGCGGATGCGCTCCTCACCACGGCGCGCGAGGGCCGCGGCCGCGATCGCCAGCAGCGTGCCGCCGATGCAGTAGCCAACCGCGTGGATGTCGCGCTGCGGGACCACGGCTGTGACCGCATCGAGCGCGGCGTACACGCCCTTGCGCAGGTAGTCGTCCATGCCGAGCTCGCGGTCGGCGGCGGTCGGGTTCTTCCACGAGATCATGAATACCGTATGGCCCTGGTCGACGAGCCAGGCGACCAGCGAGTTCTTCGGCGACAGGTCGAGGATGTAGTACTTCATGATCCAGGCCGGCACGATCAGCACTGGTTCGGCGTACACGTCCGGCGTGGTCGGCGCGTACTGGATCAGTTCGATCAGCTCATTGCGGAAAATGACCTGGCCCTCGGTGACGGCGACCTTGCCGCCGACCGGGAATTCCTCGCTGGCTGGCGTACCGCCGCCGCTGAGCGTGCGCTCGAGATCCTCGAGGAAGTGCTGGTAGCCGCGGGTCAGGTTCTGGCCCTTCTCGGCGACTGTCCGCTGCAGGATCTCGGGATTCGTCAGCGGGTGCACGGCGGGCGAGGCTGCCTCGGCGAGATTGCGGGTCGCGAACTCGACCAGGTCAGCGCTGCGGGGCGCGACGCCGGGAACGGACCGGGCGGCGTCACCGACCAGCGCCATGCCATTGCGAAAGGCCTGCGCGAATACGTTGAAGGGATACTGCTGCCAGGCGGGATCCGCGAAGCGACGGTCACCGGTTTCCTCCGGGGCGAGCGGCTTGCCGGTCGCGGCCTCGGCATGGAAGCGCCACAGGTCCATGGCCTTCTGTAGCGCGTTCTGCTGCAGGCCGGCCTGCGCGGCGGGGGAGGCCGCGAGATGCAGCCACCAGTCCTGGAATGCCGCGCCATAGTCCTGCGGCGCGATGCCGCCGGTCATCCTGGCCAGCATCGCGCGAAACTCGCGTTCCACCGCATCGGTCCGGTCTGTCATGCGGCTATTATAGATGCCTCATCCCTGCGACCGCGCAATCCGTGAATTCATCCACCTTCGGCCTCGGGCTCGGCCTGGCCGCATTGACCGCAACGCTGCTGCTCGAGCCGCCGGATGGCTGCACCATCGAGGCCTGGCGGACGGCCGGAGTCATGGCGCTGATGGCCGCCTGGTGGGCGACCGAGGCGCTGCCGCTGCCGGTGACCGCCCTGGTGCCGCTCGCGGTCCTGCCCTGGCTCGGAACCACGACCGCGGCCGAGCTTGCCGGCGGTTACGGCAACCCGACGCTGTTCCTGATTCTAGGCGGCTTCCTGCTGGCACTGGCCATGGACCGCTGCAACCTTCACCGGCGCATCGCCTACACGATCGTGGCGCGTGCGAGCGGCCACCCGCAGGGGCTCGTGTTCGGCATGATGTCCGCCACGGGTCTCGTCAGCATGTGGGTCTCCAATACGTCCTCGACGCTGATGATGCTGCCGGTGGCACTGTCAGTGGTCGCCATCGTGGCCCCGGATCCGGCGGGCGCTGATCGCAGTCAGCGCAACTTCGCGACGGCGGCCGTGCTGGGGGTCGCCTACGGCGCCACGATCGGCGGCCTCGCGACCCTGGTCGGCACACCGACCAACGCCCTCGTCGTCGGCTTCATGCAGGAGAACTACGGCCAGACCATCAGCTTTGCGCGCTGGCTCGCCTTCGGGCTGCCTGCCGTGCTGCTGTTGATGCCGGTCGCCTGGCTCGTGCTGGTCCGCGTTGCCTTCCCGTTCCAGCTCGGTGCGCAGCAGGAAGCCTCGGCGAGCGTGCGGGAGGCTCTCATCGATCTGGGTCCGATGGCGCCGGCCGAGAAGCGCGTGGCGATCGTGTTCCTCGCGACTGCTGCGGCCTGGGTCTTCGGCCCGCTGCTGCGCCTGCTGCCGGGGCTCGCCGGGCTCAGCGACACGAGCATCGCGCTGCTCGCCGGCGGCTCGCTGTTCCTGATCCGCGATGGCAACACGGCTGGCGGTGCCTTGCTCGTGGGGGAGGATCTGCGGCGGATCCCGTGGGATGTGCTGCTGCTCTTCGGTGGCGGCCTCGCGCTCGCGGCTGCGATCCAGGACAGCGGGCTGTCGGAGGTCATCGGCCGCTCGCTGGCGGGTCTCAGCGCGCTGCCGCTCATGCTGCTGGTGGCGGCAGTCGTGACCCTGATGATCTTCTGGACCGAACTCAATTCCAATGTCGCCTCGGCAGCGACCTTCCTGCCGATTCTCGCCGCGATTGCGGCCGGGACCCACTATCCGGTGCTGCAGCTCATCGCCCCGGCGGCGATGGCGGCTTCCTGTGCCTTCATGCTGCCGGTCGGCACGCCACCGAACGCCATCGTGTTTGCCAGCGGCCGGGTCTCGATCCGCGACATGATCCGGGCCGGCTGGTATTTGAATCTCGCGGGTATCGTGATCATCACGGTTGTGGCGAGCATCGTCCTGCCGGACTGACAAGGCCGGCGCGTCCCCGCGACACTGCACCATTTCGGCGCGCGCCCAGCCGCGGTTGCCCGCCCCTGGGGCGGTGAATCCGGCCGGCCCGGCGCAAGTGACTGATTCGGCAATCCGGCCGCAGTCGGCATAGAATCTGCACTTCCGGAAGCCGATAGCCCTTTCCTGAGCAGGAGCCAGCGATGAAGCTCGTTACCGCGATCATCAAGCCGTTCAAGCTCGACGACGTGCGCGCGGCGTTGTCCGAGATCGGCATCTCGGGCATGACCGTCACCGAGGTCAAGGGCTTCGGCCGCCAGCGCGGGCACACCGAGCTGTACCGCGGCGCCGAGTACGTCGTCGACTTCGTGCCGAAGACCCGGGTCGAGGTCGCCGTGCGCGACGACATGGTCGAGCAGGTGACCGAGGCGATCGTCGGTGCGGCACGGACCGGCAAGGTCGGCGACGGCAAGATCTTCGTCACGGACATCGAGCGCGTGATCCGGATCCGGACCAACGAGACCGGAGAAGCGGCGCTGTGACCGGGGCGGCGGAGTTTCCCAAGCCCGCTTCGCTCGAGGCTGCGGTCAGCAAGCTCGCGCTCGGGCAGGCACGCCGCCATGTATTGCTGTGCACGCATGGCGATTGTGCCCCGCGCGAGGTCGCCGACGCGGCCTGGAAGCAGCTCAAGCGACGGCTGCGCGAGCTCGGTCTCGCCGAGGCCGGCGGGGTGCTGCGCACGCGGGCCGATTGCCTGCGCGTGTGTCGCGACGGTCCGGTGATGGTCGTCTATCCCGAGGGCGTGTGGTACCGGAACGCCAGCGGCGAGAACCTCGAGCGCATCATCCAGGAACACCTGGTAGGCGGCCGGCCGGTGCCGGAACTCAGCTTCGCCGAGCATCCATTGCCGGCAGTGCCTTGAGCC
>SCUD01000159.1 GCA_004297335.1 Gammaproteobacteria bacterium | reverse complement strand
CACAGGGGGGCCGGGTACGGGAACAGCTCGTTCGGCCCGAATTGAATGAAGAAGTGACCGGCCGACTCGAAACGATAGCCATACAGGCCGACCAGCCAGTCCACCGGGCCGGAGCTGTCACTGCTGAGGCGCAGCTCGTGGGTCGTCTGCTGGGCCTCGGCGCCGAAGATGCCCGGCTTGTGGGTGATCCAGTAGCCCTGGCTCCAGTCGAAGTCGAGGTACGATGGTACGTAGGTCAGCGTCAGCTCGTCATTGATGTCCCAGTTGATCTCGCCGCCGATGATCACCGCGTCCCAGTCGCGCGACTCGCGGTCGACCGGCCCGAGCGTCGCATAGGAGGCCAGGCTGCCGAGCAACCGGTCGTCCCACGGGTTGGACGGGACCTGGAAGCGCTGGCTGCGCGGGTCACTGTTGGTGCCCTTGCTGTTCAGGTTGTCGGCGTAGCCTTCCTTGCGCTCGAGGTGCGCCCACAGGTACACCGACACCGCGTCGCTCGCCCGCCAGTCGAACGACAGCAGGCCGGCCAGGTCATCGGCAGAGTTCGCGCCGGACTCGAGGTAGCCGTCGCGCTCGTTGTAGTTGAGCGCAACCCGCATCCGGAACTGGTCGCTGACCGGGATATTCTGCGTGGCGACGACATGCTTCAGCGAATAGTCGCCGGCCTCGACGAGCAGTCCGGTCTCGAGTGAGTCGCCAGGCCGGGCCGTGATCATGTTCACCGCTCCACCCAGCGCCCCGCGACCCCAGAGGGTGCCCTGTGGCCCAGGCAGCACCTCGATGCGGTCGACATCGAACATGCTGGCGCTCGTCACCTCGCGCGGGATGAACACGCCGTTGATGTTGTAGGCGTTCGGCGACTCGATCATCGGCAGGTCGAGCGTCGAGCCGACGCCGCGGATGTAGATCTCGGTCGAGGCCGACTCGGTCTGCAGGCGGATGGACGGCACCAGGTTCTGCACGTCGGCGAGCCGGGTGACACCGGCGTTCTGCAGTGCCTGGCCGGTGACCGCGGTGACCGCGGCGGCCACGTCCTGCACGGACTGTTCCCGCTTCTGGGCGGTGACGACGATCTCACGCAGGACCGTCTGGGCTCCCGCCTCCTGCGCCCCCGCGGTGGAAAGAGAAGCCGTAGCGGCGAAGAGCGCACCGCTGGTCGCAAGGATACTAGCAGCCGATTTCATCTGGTCTCCCCCCCGGGAATGACGCTGAGTGGATCACTGTCGCCGGAGCACTGCGCGGACTGGATCGCGTCCATTCCGCAATACACTTCGGCACCTAGGGGAAGTGTAGTTTGGAACAGAAGTGATGTCAAAGAGGGTCGTCGCCGGCCCGGCACCCGTTGCGACGGCGCGACAATCGAGGCGGCCGGATCAGTCGGCCGGTTCCGCCGCGGTGCCGGTGTCCGGTTCGCCACCCGCCTCGAGATTCGCGATCACGCGCCGGGTCAGCGCGCGATAGAGCTCGATCTCGGCCCTGGTGAAGCCGGCGGTGCCGAGCCGGTTGACGGTGCTGGCGACCGGCAGCAGCTGGCGGGTAATGCGTCGGGCCCGCGGCGTCAGCGACACCATGTACTTGCGCTGGTCCTGCTGGTCGCGAATCCGTCGGATCAGGCCCAGGGTCTCCATCTCGCGGATCACCGCGACCAGCGTGGACTCCTTGACGTCGACGCGGCGGCTCAGCTCGCGCTGCGTGAGGCCGTCCTCCTCCCACAGATAGCGCAGGCAGTGCCAGTGGCTGAGCTTGATGCCGTAGGGTTCGAGACGGGCCTGCAGGGACTGCTGCAGGGCGCGGTGCGCGGCCTTGATCCAGTGCGCGGTGCTGTGCGCCAGGTCGAGCTGGCCGCGTGAACGGGGCGCGGCGGGGCTGCGGGTCATGGCCGCATTCTAGCACGAGCGGGCAACCTGCTTGTACTTCGCCGCCCAAGGGCTATATACTTCGTCTACGAAGTGTTGATTCCGGAGAAGGAGACCCGATGCTCAGCGGACTCGAAACGGCCGATATCATGGAGGGCGTGCACAACTGCGTGGTCAACTGCGCGGGCGTGAAGCGCGGTGAGAACGTGCTGATCGTCACCGACACGCTGACCGAGGAGCGCATCGTGCAGGCGCTGGCCTGCGCCTGCAAGGAGCGCGGCGCGGACGTCGTGACCATCATCATGAAGCCGCGTGACTGGCCGATGCAGGAGCCACCGGAGATCGTGGCCGAGGCGATGCGCCATGCCGACGTGATCTTCACGCCGATCTACTATTCGATCAGTCACACGCGGGCCTCGATCATCGCCCGGCTGGAATATGGCGCCCGCTACATCAACCTGCCGACGCTCAGCATGAACTCGCTGAAGTCCGAGGCCGCGCGCTTCCCGGCCCCGGTGATCTCGAAGATCTACGAGAAGGTCCACGAGATCTGGGGCCGCGCCAAGACCATCCACATCACTGCCGAGAACGGCACCGATGTGCGTGGCAAGATCCTGTCGAAGTTCTACACCGGCGGGATGCCGCACTTTCCGATGCAGGAGGGGGAATTCCTGGCCTTCGGCGGCGCGATGGGCATCTACGGCATGTGGCCGGGCGGCGAGGAGGGCGACGCGAACGGCGAGATGTACTTCGATGCCGCGCACATGTTCGTCGGCAAGCTGGAGGTGCCGCTGAAGTACGTGATCCGCAAGGGTCGCGTCGTCGAGGTGGAAGGCGGCAAGGAAGCCGAGCACTTCCGCAACATCGTCAAGAACGTGCCCAATGGCGATCACCTGGCCGAATGGATGATCGGCCTGAATCCCAAGGCGCGAATCATCCTCGACCAGGACGTGACCCACGTGGAGGCCCATCGGCACGCGGGCTCGCTGCATACGGCGATCGGCAACAGCAAGGTGCTGGGTGGCACCGTCTACGCCAACGTGCACCTCGACAACTTCATCATCGCGCCGACGATGACCTTCGATGGCACGGTGCTGGTCGACAAGGGCAAGCTGGTGGTGCTGGACCACCCCGAGGTCCAGAAGGTTGCCAGTGAGTACGGAGTGTCCTGGTGATGGATGGGAAGCAAGTGAACAAGATGGCTGATCAACGGCAAGCGGGCACGAGCTACCAGCTGGCCCAGGAAATCTTCGTGCAGGGCCTGGCCGGTGATCCGGCGAACCGTGAGTTCATGGGCCGCCACAACCGGACCATCCAGTTCGAGATCGAGGGCGAGCCGCCGTTCATCGTCGAGGTCCGGGACGGCCGCGTAGCGATGCGCGAGGGCGTCCTTGCCGATCCCGATCTCGGCGTGAAGGCCAACCCGGATGTCTTCCGGCAGGTGTTCCGCGGCCTGATGTCGCCCGGCGAGGCCTGGATGGACGACAAGTGGTGGGTCGGCGGGGCCTTTTCGGACTACGTAGGCACTTCCTGGATGATGCGGCTCATCAAGGCGGGTATCCGCAGCCGCATGCAGCAGATCTGGTAGCGAAAAAGGGGACAGTCCCCTTTTCCTGGTGGGCGTGAGCGCCAGGCGCGGCGACGGTACACTGCGCCCTTTGCGAGCGGATCGCCCGTGACCGCTTTCCTGCTTCTGATCGTCTGCCTGCTGTTCGGCGTGCTGGCCGCGCGCGTCCTGCAGCCTCCGGCGCAGCTCGCGACTGCGCTCAACTGGTTTGTCATCACGATCGCGTTGCCAGCGCTCGTGCTGTACGTGGTGCCGCAGGTCACGCTGAGCAGCGACATGTGGTTCCTTGTAGTGGCGATGTGGCTGGTGTTTCTCGCCAGCTGGGTGTTCTTCGCCGTCACCGGCCGGCTCCTGCACTGGTCGCCGGCGCGCGTCGGCGCGCTGACGCTCGCCGGCGGACTCGGTAATACGGCGTTCATCGGTTACCCGATGATCGAGGCGCTGCACGGCCAGGCCGGGCTCGCGCTGGCGGTCGTCGCTGACCAGGTCGGATGCTTCCTGATGCTGGCCGTCGGTGGCGCGGTCGTCACCGCCAGGTATTCCGGCGCGCACCTCAGCGTCGCGGGCATCGCGCGGCGCGTGCTGCTGTTCCCCGCGTTCCTGGCGCTGCTGGTGGCAGTCGCTGCCGGCGCGGCGGGCGGCTGGCCGCCGGGCATCGAGTCGATCTTCCGCCGCATCGGCGATACGCTGGTGCCGCTGGCACTCTTTTCGGTCGGCCTGCAGGTGCACGCGCAATTCGCTCCCGGGCAGGCCGGCGCGGTAATCCTGGGACTGCTCTACAAACTGGTCCTGGCGCCGCTCCTGATCCTGGCGCTCGGCGTAGCCACTGGCATCGGCGGCCTGACGCTGACGGTTGGCGTGCTGCAGGCGGCCATGGCGCCCATGGTTTCGGCGGCGATCCTGGCCGAGCAGCACGACCTGGAGCCGCGACTGGCCAACCTCGTGCTGGTCCTGGGCATCCTCGTGTCGTTCGTCAGCGTGCCGCTGATCAACTGGCTGCTGTAGGCCGAGCCCGGAAACTGCAGCAGAGCAGGAATAATCGCTCGTTTCCACCAGATATGGTGGGCACAAGGCGGCGGTCCGGAAGGTACTGTAGGCCGATCGTCGGTCCCGGAAGCCGATCGGAGCGCGCCACCGTGGATTACCTGTACTCGTTGTATGATGCCTTGGTCAGCATCAACGTCCCCGGCGACAAGGCCCGGGCGGTCATCGATGCGATGGAACGGGACATGGGCACCACGCTGGCCACCAAAGTGGACTTGCAGATCCTCCGGCAGGACGGTGAGAACCGCTTCGCCATGCTGGCTGGCGACATCGCCGCCCTGCGGGCGGACCTGACCAGGGAGATTGGCCTGTCCCGCAGCGATGCTGCCAGGGAATCAGCACTGCTGCGGAGGGAGATGGACGGTTTCCGCGGTGAGGTCGCGAAGGAGTTCGACGGTTTCCGCGGTGAGGTCGCGAAGGAGTTCGACGGCTTCCGCGGTGAGGTCGCGAAGGAGTTCGCGTCGGTTCGCAAGGAGTTTGGCGGCTTTCGCGGTGAGGTGGCGAAGGAGTTCGAGTCAGTCCGCAAGGAGATGGACGGATTCCGCACCGAGGTCACCCGGGAGTTCGGGCTGGTGCGACAGGAGATGCAGGTCCTGCGCGGCGATCTTGGCAGGGACATGGAAGCCTTGCGCCTCACCATGACGGTCCGCCTGGGGTCGATGCTGATCGTCGCGGTCGGAGTGATGCTCACCGTGCTGCGAGCGTGGCTGTAGAAGCCCCCGGCCACAGCCCCCGCACCGCTGGCTTCTGAACCTTGCCCATCGAATTGCGCGGCAGCTCGCTGACCAGCTCGACCAGCGACGGCAGTTTGTACGGCGCCAGCCGCTCCCGGCCCCAGGCGCGGAGCGTCTCGGCGTCGAGCAACTGGCCCGGCCGCAGGATCACGGCCGCGGCGACGCGCTCGCCCCACTCGGGATCCGGTACGCCGACGACGGCCACTTCGGCGATCGCCGGGTGCTCGCGCAGCACCTCCTCGATTTCCACCGCCGAGACCTTGTAGCCGCCGGTCTTGATGATGTCGACCGACGCGCGGCCGAGCAGGCGATAGTAGCCGCGCTCGAGCACGGCGATATCACCGGTGCGGAACCAGCCGTCGGCGGTGAAAGCCGCGCGCGTCGCCTCGGGCTGCCCCCAGTACTCGCGGAACACGTTCGGGCCGCGGACCTGCAGCTCTCCGGGGCGCTCGTCATCTGCATCAACCAGGCTCCCGTCGTCCCCGACCCGCCGCGCCTCGACATCCGGGAACGCCTGGCCGACCGTACCGGGCCGCCGCTCGCCGTGCAGCGGATTGCCGAGGGCCATGCACATCTCGGTCATGCCATAGCGCTCCAGCAGCAGGTGTCCGCTGATCTCGCGGAAGCGCTCGAGCACTGATACCGGCAGTGCCGCCGAGCCGGACAACATCAGCCGCAGCCGCCGCGCGCCAGCGCTCAGCGCCATTCGCTCAGCCGGCCCGGCGGCCTCCCACGCGGCGATCAGGCGCGTGTACATCGTCGGCACGCCGGTGAACAGCGTCAGCTCAGGACTGTCGGTGATCCTTCGCCAGACGGCCGCGGCCTCGAACTGCGGCAGGATCTCGCAGCAGGCGCCGGCGGCGAGCGGTGCGCACATCGCATTGACGATGCCGTGGATGTGGTGCAGCGGCAGTGTGTTCAGCATGCGGTCGCGCGGTCCGAGCTCCCAGGCCGCGACGATTGCGCGGATCTGTGCCCCGAGGATCGCATGCGTCGACAGTACGCCCTTCGGCCGGCCGGTCGTGCCGCTGGTGTAGACGATCAGCGCGCCGCGGTCCGGTCCGACTTCCGGCAGCGCCGCTGGCGCGGGGCCGGACAGTTCCGACGTCGTCAGCAGGCGCAGGCCGCGGGCGTGGGCGAGCGGCGCGAGCCGCGCCACATGATCGGGGTGCGCAACCACTACACTGGGCCGTGTATCGTCGAGGATCCAGGCGAGTTCCGGTTCCGGGTGCATCAGGCCGAGCGGTACGGCGATGCCACCGGCGCGGAAGATCCCGTGCAGCGTCACCACGTACGCGGCGCTCGGTGGCACCAGGAAACAGACCCGCCCGCCGGCGAGATCGGCGGTACCGGCGAGCAGCACGCCGGCCGCGCACGCGGCCGCCTCGCGCAGCTGGCCGAAGCTCAGTTCGCCATCGACGGCACAGATTGCCGGCGCCGCGGCGCGGCCTGGCGCCCAGCCTGATTCGGTCATTGTGTCGGCTCGTCCACTCTGTGACAACGATAGTACCAGCCCGGCGTCGACCGCCGCCCATTGACGAAACCTGGGCACGGCATCAAAGTCTGGAATGCGTTGGCCCCGATCAACCCGGCCAGGGCACATTCGATCGCGCGCGGATGCGGCGGATCACGCGGGAGGAGGCGAAATGAGCACCTTTGGCACGTTGACCCGGGTACTGGTGGCGATTCTGGCGGTCGGGTTTCATGGCGAGGCAGGGAGCCACGACGAGCCGACGGGAGCACTGGATGCTCTGGCCGATCAGGCGGACCTGATCGTGCGCGGGCGAGTCGCCCGGATCGAGTATGGAATGTCCGTCAAGACGGCTGCTGACGAGATGCAGGTGCCCTTCACCTACGTGACCTATGCGATCGATGAGGTCCTGAAGGGGTCCGCTGCTGATGGCCAGAGCGTCACACTGCGCTTTCTGGGAGGGCCGATCGGCAACGAGCGGATCATGGTGGTGCAGGGAGTGCCGCTGTTCGACGTGGGTGACGAGGACGTGCTCTTCGTGCGTGGCAATGGCAGCCATGCATGTCCGTTGGTCCGCTGTGGCGACGGCCGGTTTCGCGCAATTGGCGATCAAATGTACTCGGACGACGGCTTCGAGGTGCTGCTGAATCCGGCCGGTCAGCCGGTCTACGGGCGTCGACACCGCAACGCGACCGTGGACGAGCACCGGGTTGGCGCCCAGCAGCTACGGCGTCTCGTGAAGGATGAACCGGACAGCGTCGAGGCGGCTGATGGCGAGACCGAGAGGCCCGGAAATCGCGGCGAACACATGAGCAAAGGCAGGTTTACTGGCTTCGTGTCTGACCGGGTGAAGAGGCGCCACAGCCCGGAGCAGCTGAAGAGCCTGCCCGCTGTCGCCAGCGCCCGGGCGCAGGAACGAGTCACCTTCCGCGGGCCGAAGGCCGGCTTGCCCGGCCGGGACCCGGTCGCTGTCGCGCCGCGCATCGAGCCTCGAGACGCGGCGGAGCGCGCGGAACTGGAAGCGCTGGCGCGGAACAGGTGGAACCCGGTCCTCCCGCGCCAGGCCGGCGGGCCCGAGACCTGAGTAGATCCAGCTGCCCGAAGGGAGGGTCGCGACATGAGTGCCAATATCCGCTGGCTGGTGACAGTGGCGTCCATTGCAGCTGCCGCACCACTGACCAGTACTGCCTATGAGCTCGCCGAGTGTGCAGGCATCGTGCAGAGATGGGGTGGTTCTTCGGTGATTGTGCGGGCCGCTTCGACCAGCTTTCCCGCAGACTCCGTATGGCGGACCGCGCTGCAGGAGACAGTCGATGGCTGGAACCGGAATCCAAGCCAGATGAGCATCTCGCTCCGATTCGGCGATGACAGTGTCTCGTTCGGCAATTTCGAGAACGAAATCTGGTTTACGAGCGATGACACGATCCTGGATGGAGCGCCGGCCAGAGCCAGCATGATCTACAGCTGCACCGGGAGCATGCTGGAGTCGGATGTCTTCATCGACAGCCGGATCTCCTTGACGACTTCGAGCGCGAAGACCGCACAAACCGGCTACGGCGGCGGCGCAAGATCGTTCCAGACTCTTGCGGGGCATGAGCTGGGACACACGCTGGGGCTTCTGCACACGCGTAATACCTACAACATCATGGGCCAGGATGCGCGGCACGTGCACACGAACGGCAGCGCGGCGCGCTTCTACCCCGGCGAAGATGCCGGTAACGGCATCGTCGCACTGTACGGAGTGCGCAGCAGTATTCAGGACCTGGGTGTCGTGCATTGGCGGCACAGCGGATGGTCCGGCGAGTACAGTTCGCACTCCCGCACCCGCATGTTCAATTCGGCCGGTCAGGAGCTGGCGTCGGACACAATCAACGGCGAGCGGCACTACCGGGTGACGCGCGGGCAGACCGTCAAGGTCGAGTTCAGCTTCGAAAACAACGGTGCGGCCCGGCAGCGGAGTGCCGATGTCGGCTTCTACATCTCAACCAATGATTACATTACTACCGGGGACTGGCGTATCGGCGGGCGGACACTGGATCTGGGAAGAAACACGATCTCCACAATCCAGTCCACGGTCACGGTGCTCAACGACCTGAACACGACGGTCACCTGTCCCAACTCGACGTTGCGGGGATGCTACTGGGTGGGTGCAGTCGTTGACGAAGATGGCTCGCTGACGGAGATCAACGAGGCAAATAACGCAACCTACGTTGGCATCCGCGTGCTGCCGTAGGCACCGGCCGTTGTGACCGATTCGCGGGTCCCGCCCGATCGCGACTGCAGGATCGACCGCCGCGTGCACTGCCCGCCCGGATCCGGCAGACTTGGCTGCCGGCCCGGGGCCATGCCGGGCGACTGAGGCCTGCCGATGACCATCGTCCTGAACGTGAACGGCGTGGAGCGGACCGTCGATGTCGATTCGGATACTCCGCTGCTGTGGGTCCTGCGCGATGAACTGCGCCTGACCGGCACCAAGTACGGCTGCGGCATTGCCCAGTGCGGCGCCTGCACCGTGCAGATCGACGGCCGGCCGGTGCGCTCCTGCGTGACCCCGGTCGCGCAGGTCGCGGGACAACCCATCGTCACGATCGAGGGCGTCACCGGACCCGAGGCTGACGCGGTGCGCGAAGCCTGGGTACAGCACGACACACCCCAGTGCGGTTACTGCCAGTCGGGGCAGATCCTGGCGGCCGAGGCGCTGCTGCGCGCCACACCGCGGCCCACCGACGCCGACATCGATACAGCGATGGCCGGCAATCTGTGCCGCTGCGCGACCTACCCGCGTATCCGCCAGGCGATCAAAACCGCTGCCCGCACGCTGGAGGGTCGCCGGTCATGAACACGCTGCCCGAAGTTCCGCTGTCGCGCCGGGAGATGCTGCTCGGCCTGGGCGCGCTGGTCGTCGGCGCCGTCGTGCCGCTGCCGGGCCGGAGCGGCCGCCTGCTTGGCGCGGAGGCTGCCACCGGCCCGCTGGTTGCCAACGCCTTCGTCTGCATCGCGCCGGACAGTACCGTCACCGTGCTGTCGCCGAACATCGAGCTCGGCCAGGGCCCGTTCACCGGTCTCGCGACGCTGGTCGCCGATGAACTCGACGCCGACTGGTCACAGATGCGTGCCGCCCACGCCCCCGCCGACGCGCGGCTCTATGCGAATCCGACCTTTGGCGTGCAGGGTACCGGTGGCTCGACGTCGATGTATGTCGGCTACGAGAGCCTGCGCAAGGCCGGCGCCGCGGCGCGGGCGCTGATCGTTGCCGCCGCGGCGCAGAGCTGGGACGTGCCCGCCGCCGAGATCACGATCGAGCGCGGCGTCGTGCGCCACGCCGGCAGCGGGCGCAGCGGGAGTTTCGGCGACTTCGTCGCGCCGGCCGGGCAGCTCACGCCGCCGGCGGAGCCGGTACTGAAGACGCCGGATCGGTTCATCTACATCGGCCGGCCGCTGCCGAAGCTGGACACGCGCGCCAAGACCGATGGCAGTGCGCAGTACACGCTGGATGTCTATCGCGACGACATGCTCATCGCCGTCGTCGCGCACGCGCCGAAGTTCGGCGCGACGGTCGCGTCCTTCGATGATGCTGCCGCGCGCCGGGTGCGTGGCGTGGTCGATGTCCGGGGTACGGACTTCGGCGTGGCGGTGTACGCGACCAGCACCTGGGCCGCGCTGCGCGGCCGGCAGGCGCTCGCCGTCCGCTGGAACGAGGCGGCCGCGGAGCTGCGCTCGACTGCGGCGATCGAGGCGGAGGCGCTGGCGCTGGTGCGCAGCCGCGGCCAGGTCGCGGCCGAGCGTGGCGCCCTCGACGCGGCCCTCGCCGCCGGGCACCAGCTGATCGAGGCCGAGTACACGTTCCCCTATCTCGCCCACGCGCCGCTCGAGCCGCTCGATGCCGTCATCGAGCGCCGCGGCGACCTCATCGAGGTCTGGATGGGCAGCCAGATCCAGACTGGCGACCAGATGGTCATTGCGCAGGTCTGCGGCGTGAAGCCCGGGCAGGTGCGGCTCAACACGATGTTGACCGGCGGCAGCTTCGGGCGGCGCGCGCAGCAGGGATCGCAGTTCGCGGCCGAGGCCGCGGCGGTGTTCATGGCCGCGGGCGGCCGGCGCCCCGTGAAGCTTTTCTGGACGCGCGAGGACGACATCCGCGGCGGCTTCTACCGCCCGCAGATGGTGCACCGGCTGCGCGGCGCGATCGACGCCGAGGGCCGGATTGTCGCCTGGGAGCAGGTCATCGCCGGGCGCTCGATCCTCACCGGCTCGACCTTCGAGGGCGCCATGGTCAACGGGATCGACCAGACCATGGTCGAGGGCGCCGCCGACCTGCCGTATGCAGTGCCGAACCTGCAGGTCTCCGTGCATGTGACGAAATCGCCGGTCCCGGTGCTGTGGTGGCGCTCGGTCGGCCACACCCACACCGGTTATGTCGTCGAGACCTTCATCGACGAGCTGCTGGAACGCGCCGGCAAGGATCCGATTGCCGGGCGGATCGAACTGCTCGCGGACCAGCCACGCATGGCCGGCGTGCTGCGGCGCGTCGCTGAAATCTCGCAATGGGACAGCCCGCCGCCGGCCGGCCGCGCCCGCGGCGTCGCGGTCGTGTATTCGTTCAACAGCTGGGTCGCCGAGGTGGCGGAAGTCTCGATCGGCCCGGCCGGCGAGCCACGCGTGCACAAGGTCTGGTGCGCGGTGGACTGCGGGCGTGCGGTGAACCCGGACATCGTCGCCGCGCAGATGGAGGGCGGCATCGGCTACGGCCTCGGTGCGGGGCTCTACGGCGCGATCACGCTGGACGAGGGCGGCAGCGTGCGGCAGTCGAACTTTCACGACTACCGATCGCTGCGCATCGGCGAAGCGCCGGAGATCGAGGTCGCGATCATGCCTTCGGCAGAACGACCGACCGGCGTCGGCGAGCCGGGCACGCCGCCGATCATGCCGGCAGTCGCCAATGCGCTGCGGCGCCTGACCGGCAAGCCGGCGCGACAGCTGCCCCTCGTGCAGCGGGGTTGAGCCGCGGCGCACGCCGCCGCCGCGCTACAGCCGCAGGTTCGTCATGGGTTCGCAGGGTTCGCGGGCCGGCCAGCGCGGGCAAAGGGCCTCGACCACCACCATCAGCTCGTCCAGCGCCGCGAAGGGGTCGGCCGGGCGGCCGGGCCGCTGCTCCAGCCCACCGTCGGCCGCAAGCGGCTGACGGACTCCGGCGGTTGCCTCTGGCTCAGTCGAGTTCGGCGAGGAGTTCATCGAGCAGCGGTTCCCGGTCGAAGAGGCGGAAATACTCCCGCAATTCGCTTCGATTCAGATTATCACGGTTGACTCGTAGCAGGGCCCGGATGTCCTCCAGGTCCTGCGTCCGGCGTGGGTTGTTGACCAGCGCCTGCAGCTTGAGCGCGATCAAGCCCGCCAGGCCAATGACCCGGAGCTGCCCGAACGGTGTGGCGTGGGTGGTGGCGGTGGCGAGCAGCCGGCGGGCCGCGGGCCGGCGCGCGTAGAGCAGGTCGACACGCTCGTCGCCTCGGACGTAGTTACCGGCGTCGGCACTGCGATGGACGCAGCGATAACCGAGCGCCAGCAGTTCGCGGTGAACGGCATCGGCCGCGGTACTGTCGGTCAGCAGGTCCACGTCCTGGGTGGCTCGTACCACGCCGTGCGGTGCGAGCGCGAGCCCGCCGATCAGGGCCGCGGCGGCCTGCGCCTGGTCGAGCGCCGCAAGGACTTCCGCGATCTGTCTGCCCAACCGGGAGCCGGCCATGGGCGCATCCTGCCAAAGGTGGCTGCCAGGTGCCATAGTGGCCGATCTGGGCCGCCGCAGCCGGCGCCGTCAGAGGGCGGTGAAGTAGCTGCTCCGCGTGCGGCAGGCGTTATCGTTGCAGATCTTCACCATCCAGTAGATCCGGATGCCGCTGGCGAAGGGCAGGTCCTGCACCGGCGTCCAGTTCGAGCTGGTGTAGTCGACGGTCCCGGTCACTGCGGCAGTCGCCAGGCAGTCCGACACCTGGGTCGGGTTGAGGCAGACCGTGGTCCGACCGAGGTTTCGCGCGGCACCGGTCCAATAGAATGTCGGGCGCCTGCTGGTGACCCGCAGCCCGTTGACCGGCGCCTGCAAGGCGGGGGTCGAGGGTGGCACGCTGCCGCAGATCAGGCCGAACGCATCGATGAACTCGCCCTTCCGCCCGTGGATGCCGATCGCGTGGGATGACCCGCTGCATGCCTGCGCAGTCCGGGCCGTTCCGCCGGTTGCGCCGAGTTTCGCGAGTTGCACGGTGGAGGTGGTCGTGCGCCAGCTCTGGCCGAGCCGGTTGCAGGTCAGGCTAATCGAATTGACGAAACTGCCGCTGCTGACCTTGAAACTCTTGACCGCGTAACCCGCCGGACAGGTGCCCTGCTTCCTGGTGGTGCCGAGGTGCGGGTAGCCGACTGAGGGGAAATCGCTGGCGTTGTCCCAGGTCCCCGTCACGGCGTCCCTGGCCGAGGCACAACGCGCCCCGACCAGGTCCATCCACAATCCGTAGGCCACGTAGATACCGACCAGAAGCATGCCGGAGTCGCACTGGATCGAATACGAACTGCCGCCAGAACCGCCGACCGCGGCGGTATTCGCGCCCACCGCGACCGGGCTGGCGATGGCGGATACGACGAGCAACAGGCCGAGCGCAGCGCTACGGACCATCGTAGTTGTTGTTCATGCCAGGGCTACTCGCGTCCAGGGTCACCGCATCGCCGTTATCCCAGGCCACGTTGTCCCGATGGGTCGTGCGCTGGAAAATAAAGCCGGTCGTTCCGTTTGCTCGCGCCACGCAACCGGCAACTGTGCCCATGTGCAGGGTGATGCCCTGGCCGTTGATGATCGCCATCGAGTTGATGATGGACCCGCGGGCACCATAGATGCCGGTGCCCCAATTGTCGTAGGCAGTGACGTTCTCGGCGATCAAGCTGTGGGCGCTCAGGCCGACGGCGTTGTTCTCGATCCGGATATTCCGCGCAATCACCGAGTTACCCGCGCCGCCGATTTCCCCGAGGATGCCGGCGCGCGTGAAGCCGCGGATGCGGCCATTCGCAACCTGCGCGGTACTGTTGCCAGGCACGCGGATGCCCGCGGACCCGGAGGAATTGAAGCAGTTATTGCTGGACCAATAGCTGCAGTTTGCTCCGCCGTTGATCGTGTAGCCATTCAGGTCGATGACCGCGTGGACTCCGTCGGCCAGGACGATGCCGTCCGTTCCGACGGGCGGACTGAGGTTGGCGCGCAGCTTGTAGCTGCCGTCCGCACTGATGACGATCGGAAAAGTGGCATTGGTCTTGCCCCCGATCAACGTCTCGGCAATCGCAGCGCTGCAGCCCAGCGCGAGCGCAACACCGATGGCGACCGACGCGGGCAGCCCTGCAGGCCGTATGCGGGCAGCGAATTCACACTCAGACATCGAAGTCCCCTCCCGGCGTTATTGCTTGTTGGTGCACGACGTAGCGTCCGCCAGCTCCGTTGCCGAACGGACTGCCGGCAACGCTATCGGAGTACCGATGGCTTTTCAACGCGGAGTGAACATATTCTTCGGGGCGGGTGTATAAGCAGAGATGTCGCCGGCGATGATCATGAGCCCTTGCACCCCTGCAACGGATGTCTGGTTGCAGTCATCGGAGGAGAGTGTCATGCCTGACCGACACCCGAGAGCGGCCCGCAGCGCCGGTCGGATTGTGGCCTTGTTGGTCGCAATCGCCGCGGGCAGTGCCCTGGCCCAGGACCTGGTGATTTCGAGCGGCATGCCGACGATGAGGAACGACCCGGTGCCTTCGGGCAGTACCGTCCGACTGGGCGAATGGTCCATCTGGAACCCCAGCCCGCAGCCGGCCGGACCGTTCCAGAGCGGCTATTACCTCTCAACCGACTCCACGATCAGCAGCAGCGACACGTACCTGGCTGGCAGCAGCCACAGCGGCCTGGCCGGCTGGGGCACCATCAGGATGTCAACGATGGGGACGTCCCTGACGATTCCCGCGGGCACCGTACCCGGTGATTACTACATCGGCATCCTGGTCGACCGGACGAACGCCGTGCGGGAGGTCAGTGAGACCAACAATTACGTCAGCACCCCGCTGGCCGTTGGGAATATCGACCTGGTCATTCCCTCCGGCAATCCGACGGTGAGTCCCGTCGAGGTGCATCCGGGCGACAGTGTGCAGGTGTCTGCTATTACGATCCGTAACCAGGGCGTGCTTTCCGCGGGGCTGTTCGCAACGCTCTACTACCTCTCGACTGATCCGCTCCCCAGCAACAATGATGCACACCTGTACAGCAACAGGAACAGCGCGCTGAGTTTTGGTGCCAGCACAACGTTGCCCGGCAGGACCCTGACGATTCCTGCGGAGACCGCTCCCGGTAACTACTACGTCGGAGTACTGGTCGACCAGCACAACATGGTCCGGGAGTCCGATGAGAGCAACAACTACCGGTTCAGCAACCAGCTGGCGGT